>NZ_JBHNYR010000003.1:0-204853 GCF_054960615.1 Psychrobacter sp. PSi21 | reverse complement strand
CATATAATGGGCTTTTTGTATATATGGGACGGGTAATTATTGAGCTGCACCCAGTACACTATCCATACTCTCAAGCACATTTTTTGACGATACTTGCTGCTGTAGCTGCTGCAAATGCGTATGTGCCATACCACGCAAGGAATCACTTAGGGTGTACCAGCGCGCCAGCACTTGTAGCAAACGCGCGGCCAATACTGGATTTTCACCATCTAGCTTACGAATCACGCTTGTATAGATATCCAGCCCTTCTGGTGTCCATAGCACGGTAGGCTGTGAAGTAAAGGCGCTAATGACCGCACGCACACGATTTGGCGTTTGCCAATCAAAATCATCATGAGCCAGCAGCATGTCAATCGTCTCAGCTCGCACGTGATCGGCAGATGCTTGCACACTAAACCATAAATCAATGACCAAATCATCTTGCTCAAAACGCTGATAAAAATCATGCAGCGCGGCATCAAAACCTGCAACCTGATGATTGACCATCACTTTTAGTGCGCCAAAGCGCTCACTCATACAGCTGGCAGTATCGTACTGCTGCTGCGCCCATATCTCAGCGTCGGTGATATTTGCGGTCAGTGCCATGTCCAGCACCACATTACGCAGCGCGCGCTTGCCACTGGCAGTACCGCTGTCTTCGTACTCATCTAAAGGCAACTGCTGATACAGACTGGCCCATTGGTCTTGCAGCTTGTCGGCTACCTGCTTGTACAGCGCATCACGACGCGCTTTGATATGCATTGGATCATAATCTTTTGGTATCGCCGATGCCAGCTCCTGCGGTGATGGGATATCCAGCAGACGCGCGGCTAGCATCGCATCATCACTCGCCAGCACTGGCAACGTCTGAGCAAGGGCTTCTAGATACACTCTTGGGTCATGACCTTGAAGTAAAATACGATTGACCAATATTTGTGTCACCTGCCAACGGTTAAAACCATTGGTCTCATGCGTCAACAAGAACGCCAAATCTTCGTCTTGATAGTCATAATTGATCTGCACAGGGGCACTAAAGTCACGTAGCAGCGATACGACAGGCTCACTGCTAACATCATTGAAGCAAAACGTCTGCTCCTCTTGATCGAGCAGCAATATATGCTCAGTGACGATTTTACCTGAGTGCTTATCAAACAGCGCCGTGGCTACAGGAATCGGTAACGGTTTTGGCGGCGCAAATCCAGTTACGTGACGCGTTTTTTGCTTCAGGGTAATGGTCAAGGTATTGGTTGTTTCGTCATACACTTGATGACCTGATACCACAGGTGTTCCTGGCTGACGATACCAATCAATAAAATCTGCCACTTTGCTGTCGCTGATGCTCAGCGCTGACAAAAAGTCCTCTACCGTCACCGCCTGACCGTCATAACGGCGAAAATATTCATCAGTCCCTGCGCGGAACTTGTCTTTGCCCAATGTATTGGCAATCATGCGCACAATTTCTGCGCCTTTTTCGTACACAGTTGTGGTATAAAAATTATTGATCTCAACAAAGCTCTCAGGACGTACAGGATGCGCCAAGGGGCCTGCATCTTCTGCAAACTGATGCGCACGCAGCGTGGCCACATCATCGATGCGCTGCACCGCAGCTGACTGCTGATCGGCAGAAAACGACTGATCACGAAAAACGGTAAAGCCTTCTTTTAGGCACAGCTGAAACCAATCACGGCAAGTAATGCGGTTGCCTGTCCAGTTATGAAAATACTCATGCGCAATCACCGCTTTTACATTAAAGCTGCGTGCATCGGTCGTGGTCTCAGGGCTTGAGAGGACACAAGCGGTGTTGAAAATATTTAAGCCCTTATTTTCCATTGCCCCCATATTGAACTGGCTGACGGCTACGATCATATAACGGTCTAAGTCATAAGCGCAGCCGTAATTGACCTCATCCCACTTTATCGCGTCTTTAAGCGCCTGCATACCAACATGGCATTTATCGATATCGGCAGCTTTGGCATACACTTCGAGTGTCACCTCACGACCTTCGCTGGTGGTGTAACGATCTGTCAGCACGTCCAAATCTGCCATGACACAGGCGAACAAATAGCTGGGCTTATTGGTTGGGTCATGCCAAATGGCATAGTGGCGATCAGGGGCACCAGCAACTTCACCTTGCTCGACCAAGTTACCATTAGCCAATAAGGTTGGATAGCGCTTATCGGCCTCAAGACGCGTGGTAAATATCGCCAGCACATCAGGGCGATCAGGATAAAAGGTGATCTTGCGAAAGCCTTCAGGCTCACATTGGGTGACAAACATGGTCTCTGCACCGCTACCCGCCATATATAAGCCTTCTAGTGCCGTATTGGTCTGCGGACAGATGCGCACTTGCAGCTGCAAGGTCAGGCGCTCAGGAGCATTAGTAATGGTCAGTTTACCTGCGGATTGCTGGTAGCGATCAGAAAGCAACGGTGCGCCATCTAACATCACGCTGATAAGCGACAGATCTTCACCATAGAGTACCAAATCGCCTGCCGCCTGCCGCACCATTTTAAGTGTACTATCGACTATGGCATGATCTTCAAATAAACGAATATCCAAATCCACCGTCTCTACATCAAAGCTTGGCGGCGTATAGTCACTCAAATGAATTTTTGTAGGTGTATGGGCGGGTGCATCAGGGATTTCAGCATTGATGATGTGATCATCATGTTCAGCGGTAGACATGGGCATTCCTATATTATGGGGTATATTATCATCTGTCTGTTAAGGCATCAGGCGATAGTGAACTACTGCCATTATTATGCTTTCATCACTGTTTGTACAGTCATCTGGGCACTGAACACACAAACAGCGACTTTCAGAGTATTTATGTGCGTGTCTGAGTACATGGGCACCAATTGGCAAATTTCAAAATGAGTAGATTCAAAGTCAAATACGTACAGTAGCGCTACAATTTATCCAAGATAAGGCTGGAAAATTATCGCGTCCTGCGCTATAAATGGGCAGTTTTATTGCGCGCCCAAACGTATACAACATTTTTACCTTTTAGATGACCGAGTTCACCGTTATGACTGACCACAGTACTGCACCCATCACTCAGCCGTTATTTGCTGAATATGTCCACGCCTTGTTACCTGCCTTATCCTCAAAAAATGAGGATGATGAGGCGACTGCCGAAAATGAAGAGGGCCACGCGGCAGCACTGCTGTGGGTCGTTCAACACCAAGACGATATCGCATCCACACGCGCTCAGCTACAACTCCTAAATGAGCACGATAACAGCGGAACAGAGGATACTCAGACTCATGTGGTTAGCCTGCAGGCTCTCGCGATGCAACCAGTCCCTAAGCGCTATCAGTTGGCCTGTTTTTGGTTGCCTGAGCTCTCAGCTGATTTGTTGGCTCAATATCTACCAACGCTGATGCGCTACCGCGACCTATATTCGGCTCATCAACTGATCGTTTTAGCCAGTCAAGCTGACCTACGCCCGTATGGCTTTACCCCGTTAGAAGACGTTACCGATGCAGATAGCGCGCTGACGATTTGGCAGTTTAACCTGTATGATTACAAACACCTGCCCAATTGGCTCAACAGCCAATACTGGGCCAATCCTGAAAACTGGGGCAAAAATCGCTGGTAATTGGTTTATCACATCTCATAAAAAAACCTTCAAGGTACGAAAATAAGTAAGATCACGCCTTAAGATACTGATCTACATAACTATTTATTTATTGAAACAATAAATCATCATAAGCACCGCCAAACACATATTGTAATAATCGGTAAACTTTGCCATTATTTACAGTAATGCTACTTACATAACGTAACATTGATTTTACTATGGGCAGTAATTGCCTAGGTTTTATTATAAGCAGTTTTAAAAAAACAATTTGATTAAAAATTTAGGAGCTCACCATGTCATTTAGTTTTATCACGCAAAACCGTTTTGCCAAGCTCTCTGCTCTTGCGATCCTATCAAGTGCCGTTGCCATTACTACCGGCTGTGCCACCAAAGCCAACACTTCAGAGGTGGTCGTTGCCCCACTCGGCATCCCTGGTGGCCAAGTGGCCTACACAGGCGCTGTTGTTGTTGATAACCCTGGCGCTATCATCACTGCTGCGGATAACTTACAGGCAGTGGTTTATTTTGCATTTGATAGCAGTGACATCAGTGCTCAAGCCGCAGACGTGTTAAACCAACATGCCAACTTACTGCGTACCAACCCAGCAGCTGGCGTAGTGGTCGCAGGTCACACCGATGAGCGCGGTAGCCGTGAATACAACATGGCACTGGGTGAACGCCGTGCACAAGCAGTGCGCGCATACCTTGCCGCCCAAGGCGTTGATGCCAGCAATGTCCGCATCATCAGCTATGGCGAAGAACGTCCTGCTGTCTCTGGTATGACTGAAGCAGCCTATGCGCAAAACCGTCGTGCTGAGCTGTCTTACTAAGATGGCTCTGCCAGCTGTCGATACCCTGTCATACGATATGGACGATAGCGATTAATAAAAAGCCCAGTATCTAAGTACTGGGCTTTTTTATGACGTTTCTTTTGAACTGCTTATCTTATAGGCTCCGGTAGGCTCAGGCCGCGTGCAACTTTTATGTCTTTGTATTCACTATGACCATTTTACACTCTAAAAGCCTCTATTATATCCAGCTTGCCCCCAAGACATGGTGCGCTGCTGCAACGCTTCATCCGCCTATAGCATTATCCCTATCTTGTCTTTGGTCGCATGCACGGCCTTTATCACCTTCGTACGATGTGCCTCACAACATCACGCTTGACAACCTATGCTGGCACAGATGCGATACCACCAAAACTCTGACAGCGCGCAGCCAAGCTGTTATCAAACGACAGCAGCAACGCGCAGGCGTGCGTTTACTGCTTTGTCAGCTACTAGAGCATTTGGATATTACAGATACCCTAAATGAGCAGCAGTTCCCCTACCAGTTGACCCACCATGGGCACTATGTTTGTTTTAGTCATTCACAAAATAAAGTTGCAGTGGTGATCAGTCAGCACCGTGCAGTTGGTGTCGATATTGAAGTGCAGGATATCGCATGGCCTGTAGTGCAGCGCTTTTATAACCATAGTGAGCTTGACGTTTTGATGACCATGCCAACAGCGCAGCGCAACGCCACTGCTCAATGGTTATGGCAGGTAAAGGAGAGCATGATTAAGGTGCAGCAGTACACCTTAGCGCAAGGGCTGGGTAAGCCTTACCCTGCTGTACTCAAAGCGCTCATCAATCAACACATGGACCATACTACGCCTTCCATCATATTTATCAGTGCAGCCTCTGGTTATCAGATTGCCTTATTGTCAGAGCACTGTATCGCTGTGGTTTTTTAGCAAAGATAACGTTAATGGCTGATCGACTGTCCGCTTTTATTACCTCATCACCCATAAAAAAACGACCCGAAGGCCGTTTTTTTATTACTGTCTTTTAAGACAAAATTGTTATCTTAGAAGCGGTAGGTTGCGCCCAATTTAACAATTGGCATCCACTCTAACCAATCTTTATCTTCTAGTTCTTTTTGAGCATCGTCAGCAGCTTGTTGTGCTCTTACATTACCATTACTAGCAACTACAGTGGCATCAGTTTTGCCAAGATATGCAGCACCGACTTCACCAAATACACCGAAGTTGTTGCTGATGTTAGGACGGAAACCAACAGTGGCATAAGGAGCTAACTTATTGCGATGCTCAAGGCTACCTTTCAAGGTACCAACTTCAGCTTCAGTATAAGTTTCGTCACCGATCTCGTAAGTTCCATCTTTAGAGTTAGCAGTTACGTCGATGTCGTTATCAGGAACGATGATACCAGCGCCCATAGTGAACCAGTTTGCTGCTGGACGTAGCTGAACACCCATGTATGGGTTGCTAAAGTCAGTGTCAACATCATAGTTGATGTCATCAGCGTCAAAGTCGCCGCCGAATAAGTCAGCAACATCGCCACCAGCCCAACCAGCTTGGATTTCAGTTTTGTCGTTTAGACCCCAAGCGATGTTCGCACCATAACCCAAGCTACCAACTTCTGCGCTAACAGCAGCAGGATGCGTTACCGTGTTAAAGAATGTCTTGGTACCACCAACAACTGCACCAGTGGTGTTGCTGACTACGCCTGCATCTTCGTTATATTGATAAGCAGGGGCAGTAGTGTAGGCAACTGGCTCAGCTTCATAAACAACAGCGTCATCAACGACAACAACTGGCTCTGCGGCTAGCGCTGCAGTTGACGCCATAACAGCTGCAGAAACTGCAGTTAATTTAATAAATTTCATGATTATGCTCCTAAAGTACAAAATAGCTGACCCAAAATAGCGACTGTCTATGTTTATATTTTAAACAGTCGTTTTGTTGAGCAGATTAAAACAAGTTTGGCTCCCAAAGTCACGCTTTATAATCGTGATTTTATTTACCATTGTGTAAAGATTGCATGGATATTGTAATGATTGCGACGGTAAGTGATAAAAAATCTCGTAATTGTTACAAAAACTTATGATTGTCCTTTCTGCAACCTTCGATATTTCTAACAGCTTTGATACCTACGATTCAAATCTAAACAACAACCTCAAGTGAATGTAAATAGGATATCAAGTTTGTAGCGATAGTGTCGTTATCATCCTAAGCAAATCAGTGATGTTTTATATCATCTCACTACGATTTGTTGCGTTGTGTGACGTGATGTATCCAAAGCCGACTCAATTTCGCAAATACATACATTCATTATTAAGTAGCGATATAAAATCGTTCTTGCCATTCTATCGACAAAACAATATGTTACAATACTTATGGCTGCTTTTACTATTGTACACTCGACAGATTTTATAGCGGCGCATTTTACTTACCCTTTCCTTTTTATCTTACTGAGCGCCGTTTATGCCCAAAGTTTCCTCAATTACCCGTGTGTTAGAGATTATTGAAGCGGTATCCTACGCTTCAAAACCGATTTCGCCGCTTGAATTGTCGCAGACACTGGATATTCCCAAGCCAACCATTCATCGCTTGATTCAAAACTTGGTCGATGAAGGCTTTGTGGCGGTCGATATCAGTGGTGGTATCATTCCAGGAAAACGCGTACGTAACTTAAGCGTTGAGCTTTGGCAACAGCGGCAGTTTTTTAATGAGCGTCAAGTGGTATTAAAACGACTCGTGGAAGATGTCAAAGAAACGTGCGGTATTGCCATTCCCTATCAGATGGAAATGATTTATACCAACCGTGTGCAAACGGAATTGCCACTACAAATCTACCTGCCTATTGGCGCAAAATCACCCATGACCTGCACCGCAACGGGCAAGCTGTATTTAAGCCAATTGCCCGCGCAAAGTCGCCGCAAAATGCTCAACAGTCTGACGCTTAATCAATTTACCAAAAACACCATTGTCGATATCGATACCTTAAATGCTGAGCTGGATCGTATTGCCGAATCAGGCGTCGGTATTGACAATGAAGAGTTTATCTCTGAGATGGTGGCGGTCACCGTACCCGTACTTGATAAAAAATCTCGCTATCTGGCATCGCTGTATATGCATGCACCAACGGTTCGAGTCTCTCTAGATGAGCTACTTACTTATGTGCCCCGCTTGCAACAAGCAGCAGAAGACATTCAAGCGTTGGTCTATGAGTTACAAAGCTAAAGATTGATATTACCACGCTACAAAAAAGGTCGCCTGATGCGACCCTTTTGCGTTTTTTACTTTATTATTGGTGGATTAGTGGTTCTTCCGATAGTACCGCCTGATCATAGCGTCCCATAATGCTTGAGAAATCTTTGTCGCCATAAGTGGCAGCATGCGCTTGATACAGCTCGGCTGCCTTGCTACCCATCGGCGTATCAGCAGCGGTATCTACCGCCGTTTGCATAGCAAGGCCTAAATCTTTTTGCATCAGCTTACTCATGAAGCCGCCTTGATAGTCGTTACTGGCGGGTACATTGTCCATCACTTGGGGATAGGGATTGTAAACCTCTAAGGTCCAGTTGCGCCCTGAGCTTTGCAGCATGATGTCTGACAGCACTTTAGCATTTAGACCGTTTTTCACTCCCAAATTGATGGCCTCTGCGGTACCCGCCATCAAGATACCCAGCAGCATATTGTTGCAGATTTTAGCGACCTGCCCTGCCCCGTGTTCACCTGCATGAAAGATGTTTTTGCCCATCACTGCCAATATGGGCTGAGCTTTGGCAAACGCTGCCTCGCTGCCGCCGACGATAAAGGTCAAGCTGCCTGCAATAGCGCCGCCAGTGCCGCCAGAAACAGGCGCATCCAAAAAGTCGATACCATAGTCACTGGCTACCTTCGCTACCGCCCTTGCATCCGCCGCTGCAATGGTGCTGCTATCGATCACCAGTGTGCCTTTAGGTAGCTCGGACAGCAATCCTGACGCTTGATGCTCATCGTCGCCCAGATATACTGCTCGAACATGTTTGCCAGCAGGCAGCATACTAATGACTACTTGTGACCCTTGTACGGCAGATTTGGGATTGTCTGCTACGGTTGCACCCGCTAGTTGTAATCGCTCTGTGGCGGCGGCTGACAAATCATAGACACATAGCGAATAGCCTGCTTTGAGTAAGTTTGCTGCCATTGGCGCGCCCATATTGCCCAAACCAATAAAGGCGATATTGGGCTTTGAGGTATCGCTTGTATACTCGACAGCGCTGCTGCCATTGTTCTGACTGCTCATCTCATCACTCCTTGATGATTGTACGACTGAGAGGTTATCAATCGTTTGTCCATTTTTATTTTGGTGGTATTGCCATATATTAACTACATATATGACACATCCAGCTCTGTCTTGCCCAGCCACTCTGATAGAGGGTGCTTGCCTGCGCTATAGGGATTGGTAAAATGCTGAGCAATATAATCACGACCCTCTGCACTTAGGCAGTCGGCCAGCGTACGCGACCATTTGGGATTTTTGTCTTTGTCAATCAGTAACGCGCGTACGCCTTCTTTAAAGTCGGGGTTGGCGGCACAATGCACAGCGACATTGGTTTCAAGATAGAGAGTTTGTGCCAAAGATAAATCACCAACCTTATGGTAGAGCTCATAGGTCAAGGCAGCGGTTACAGGGCAGCCGCTGCGGTAAGTGGCGATAGCGCGCTGCGTCCATGGGTCACTGGCAAAGGCCGCATCCAGTGCTGTTAGCGCGTCATCATCGCGCAGTACAGCATCAATACCTGCCAACCCGCCAACCGTCATTAAACGCTCAATCGGTTGCCAGTAGGTGGCAAGCTTGCTCTCTGGTAAGTCCGTAGTTGGCAACTGCGCCAGCGCGCGGCTGGTTATCGCATGGTGAGTGTCTGCCGTATCACGCCAGTTTGTGCTGACCAGCTGCTTTATCACCGTCTCATAGCCGTCACTGGCAACAGCGTGTTCTGCCAAATTGGCCAATAACGCATCGCGGCCTTGGCACTGCGCCCCTGTTAGCCCCAAAAACAATCCTGTTTTGGCTGGCATACGCTGCAAAAACCAGCTGCCAGACGCATCAGGAAACAAACCAATGGTCACCTCAGGCATGGCAAAACGGGTGCGCTCGGTGACGATACGGTGGCTGCAGCCCGCCATCAGACCCATACCGCCGCCCATGATGATGCCATCGCCCCATAATATCAGTGGTTTGGGATACACATGCATCTGTCGATATAAGCGATATTCATGGCTAAAAAACTCGGTGGCATAGGGGTTGGGTAATGGCGCGTCAGCTGACATGCTGTCATACAGCTTACGAATGTCACCACCTGCACAAAACGCTTTGTCACCCGCGCCTTTTAGCAAGATTGCCACGACTTTGGTATCCTCCTGCCACTCAGTAAGCTGCTGCGAGAGCAGTTGACACATATCCACACTGAGCGCGTTTAGCGACTTTGGTGTGTTTAGCGTCATGATGCCAATATGATGACCGCAATCAGTCGGCTGCGTCTCAAACAGTACAGACTGTTCGGCTATATTATTCGCGGTGTGGGCGTTATCAGAAGTTGTCATAATGTTGACCTATGTATTATCAATGAAAAATAAGGCATTATCGGCAGGTTATTGTGAAGCCGTAACCCAGCCAATTAACGCAGCTGCTCAAGATTACCATCCTGCAACAGCTGGCGCGAGATAATCACGCGCATGATTTCATTGGTTCCCTCCAAAATTTGATGTACGCGCAGATCGCGCACATGACGCTCAAGCGGATATTCATTGAGATAACCGTAACCGCCATGCAGCTGTAGTGCCTCATTTGCGACAGCAAAGCTCAGATCGGTCGAGAGTCGTTTGGCCATAGCGCAATAAGTAGGTGCTTGCGGATCATGCTGGTCCACTTTGCTGGCAGCCAAATACAACATTTGCCGCGCGGTAATGGTCTGAGTCAGCATGTCTGCCAATTTGAACTGTACTGATTGCAGACTAGCGATGGGACTGCCAAACTGGCTGCGGTCTTTGACATAGCTGGTAGCGGTTTCAAGCGCGGCTTGTGCCGTGCCTACCGCGCAAATACCGATGTTAATACGCCCACCATCTAAGCCTTTCATGGCCATACGAAAGCCCTCGCCTTCATTGCCAAGCAAGTTGGACGCTGGCACTTTAACGTTGTTAAAGCTGATGGTGCGTGTTGGCTGCGCTTTCCAGCCCATTTTGTGCTCGTTTTTACCATACTCAATGCCTGCGCTGTGGGCATCGACCACAAAAGCGGAGACCCCTTTAGGGCCTGCTTGCCCTGTCCGTACCATCACTACGAGCACATCGGTCGCGCCTGCGCCTGAGATGAAGGTTTTTTCACCGTTGAGCACATAATGATCGTCATGCTTTTCTGCTTTGGTACGTAGCGAGGCGGCATCAGAGCCAGCATTGGGCTCGGTCAAACAATAACTGCCCAACCATTCACCGCTCACCATGTTGGGCACATACTGCTCGCACAATGCCTCGTGACCGAACTCACCGATCATCCAAGCGACCATATTATGGATACTCATGTAGGCTGCCACCGAAGTATCACCCCATGCCAACTCCTCAAACACCATTGCCGAGTCCAAGCGAGGTAGCCCCAAGCCATCATATTTTGGGTTGGTATACAAGCCCAAAAATCCCAGCTCGCCAGATTGTTTGATCACATCGACAGGAAAATGGGACGTGCGATCCCATTCAGCCGCATGCGGTTTAAGCGCTTTTTGGGCAAATTGCCGCGCGGTCTGTTTAAACGCAACTTGATCTTCTGTTAATGAAAAGTCCATGGGGTCATCCTTGTCCATATAGTAAGCGGTAATATCAACACATCATGGTAGCCGCAATGATAGAGCGACTAATTTTGATAATGCAGCAGCAGATGCTGTGTTATCAGCGTCAATGATATATTGAAAAAGCTACATTGAAATGGTGGTGTTTACCTTACCACGGCTGGCCTCATCATCAAACCAGCGCGCGGTGACAGTCTTGGTTTGGGTATAAAACTGCACGGCTTGTTTGCCATAGGGCCCGAGGGCACCAAGTTTGCTGGCGCGAGATCCTGAAAACGAAAACATTGGTAACGGGACAGGAATGGGCAGGTTAATACCGACTTGGCCGACCATGATGTCTTGTTGAAACTTATGTGCCGCCGCCCCTGACTGGGTGAAAATCGCCGTACCGTTGCCGTTAGGATTGGCATTGATAAGCGTAATCGCCTCATCCAAACTGTCTGCGCGCATGATGCACAGAACGGGGCCGAAGATTTCTTGCTGATAGATGGTCATATCGGTCGTGACGTTATCAAAGATGGTCGGACCGACAAAGTTACCTTTGTCATAGCCTGCCACTTCGATACCGCGACCATCCCGAAGCAGATCTGCGCCCTCTTCAGCACCGATACCAATCAGTTCCTCAACACGGGCTTTGGCCGCTGGTGAAATCAGTGGGCCTAAGTCTTTATCGTCTTTACCCGCAGCGACTGTCAGGCTGTCAGCCTTGGCCTTGATATCATCAACCCAGTCGCCAGCCGCGCCAACCAAGATCACCACCGATAGCGCCATACAGCGTTGCCCTGCCGCGCCAAACGCCGCACCTGCCAATTGGTTAAGGGTTTGGTCTTTATTGGCATCAGGTAGGATGACCGCGTGATTTTTCGCGCCCATCATACACTGTACTCGCTTTCCCGCTTGGCTGGCACGGTTATAGACATGCTGACCAACCTTGGTCGATCCGACAAATGACACCGCCATAATGTCAGGATGATCACAGATGGCATCCACCGTCGCAGCAGCGCCATGTACGACGTTGAGCACTCCTTCAGGTACACCCGCTTCAACTGCCAGCTCCACCAAACGCATGGTCACCATCGGGTCTTGCTCGGACGGCTTTAGGATAAAAGTATTGCCTGTGGCAATCGCCATGGGAAACATCCACAGCGGAATCATCGCAGGGAAATTAAACGGCGTAATGCCAGCACACACCCCTAGCGGTTGCCACACGCTATAAGTATCTACGCCTGTGGCGACGTTTTCGACATAATCACCAATCTGCAAATTGGTGATGCTCGCCGCATGCTCAACCACTTCTAAGCCGCGAAACACATCACCGCGGGCATCGGCGATGGTTTTGCCTTGCTCAGCAGTCAAGATAGACGCCAGCTCATCCATATGCTCACGGATGAGCGCCTGATAGCGCAAAAATACTCGCGCTCGGGTGCTGATGGGCGTGGTACGCCACGTCTCGAAAGCAGCTTTGGCGGCGGCTACGGCTTGATTGATCTCGTCAGCGGTAGTCTGTGGGACTTTGGCGATGATGTCTTGGGTGGCAGGATCGGTGATATCGATCCATTCTGTGGTACTGGATGTGGTGAATTGGCCATTAATGAGCTGCTGAACGTAATGCATAAGATATCCTTATCTTTTTACGAGTCGTAATTATTGATTTAGTTAAAATGATTTATTTTGTATCGTTATTTATATAAACACAATCTTATTTTGTGGTCAAACGCTTTATGCAACTTTCATCGATAAAGTGACTCAAGCCGTCATTCGTAGGCGTGCTGTTATAGTGATACCCACACAAAAAGCCCATCATGGTATGGGCCTTGAGTGAGTTGAATGATGTGAGTTACTTATGCTTGCGGGTCAATCGACGCTGAACGTCTAGGCACTGAGCGTTTAATAGCCTTGCATGGATTCCTTGACCGCATCGATCGCGGCGGGGTTGTCCAGCGTGGACATATCTCCTGTGGGCTTGTTTTCGGCTAACGCACGAATAGCGCGGCGCATGATTTTGCCTGAGCGCGTTTTGGGTAAGGCTTGCGGAAAATAAACCGCCGCAGGACGTGCAATCGCACCAAGTGACTTGACCACCGCACCAATGATTTGCTGCTCAATGCGAAAGCGATTTTCGGTAGTCGTCACTTGATCGTGATCCTTGAGTATACAAAATGTCACCGGTAACTCGCCTTTGAGCGCATCATGAATGCCCACCACCGCGCACTCTGCCACCTGCTCATGCATACTGATCGCCTCTTCGATTTCCTTAGTACCCAGACGATGCCCTGCAACATTAATCACATCATCGGTGCGGCCTAAAATATAAAAGTAGCCGTCTTCGTCAGTCATGGCATAATCTGAAGTAGAATACTGCTTGCCATCAAACAAACCAAAATAACTGCTGACAAAGCGTGCATCGTTTTCCCAAACGGTACTCAAACAACCCGGCGGTAGCGGCGCTGTGATGGCAAGTAGCCCCTTTTCGCCAACTGCACACGGCACGCCTGTTTGCTCATTGACCACTTGCGCATTATAGCCATACATGGGATAGCCCGGTGAACCCTGCTTGTGCGGTTTGTGGTTAAACTTAGGGGTGTTGCTTAAGATGGGCCAGCCTGTCTCGGTCTGCCAATAATGGTCCAAAATCGGTACACCCAAGTGCTTGGATAGCCAGTCGGCGGTTGGCTCATCCAATGGCTCACCTGCCAAAAAGAAAGATTTTACACTTGAAACATCATAACGTGTCATCCACGTTTCATCTTGTTTTTTGAGCATCCGCACCCCTGTCGGCGCGGTAAATAGGATATTGACCTTATTGGCTTCCACAATGCGCCACCAAATACCAGGATTGGGATTATGCGGCAACCCTTCATACATGATGCTGGTCATGCCAGCCAATAGCGGCGCGTAGATGGTATACGAGTGCCCAACCGCCCAGCCAATATCCGATATGGCCCAAAAAGTCTCACCCGCCTTGCCATCATAGATGTAGTCCATTGACGCGGTAAGTGCCACAGCATGCCCGCCCGTGTCGCGCTGCACGCCTTTGGGCGTGCCCGTGGTGCCAGAGGTGTACAGCAGATAGGACGGCGTATTGGACTCAAGCCAAACAGGATCAATCAAGGCGCGCGCTTCACGGCTGATACGGCGCTCAGCGGCATAATCAACGTCGATATCATGCGGCGTAAATGGCAGAATACCGCGATTAATCACCAAAACATGCTCAGGCTTGACGGCCGCTTGCGCCACGCCTTGATTGACCAAGTTTTTATAATTGATGACTTTGCCGCCGCGCAAACCCGCATCAACAGTGATGATAATTTTCGCCTGCGCATCATCCATACGAATGGCTAAGTTGTGCGCCGCAAAACCACCAAACACCACCGAATGAATCGCACCAATACGTGCACAAGCCAGCATCGCATACGCCGCCTCGAGTATCATGGGCATATAAATGATCACGCGGTCGCCTTTACCAATACCTTGCCGCTGTAAAACATCGGCAAAATAATTGACCTCCTTATACAAGTCATTATAGGTTAAACGGCGCTTAGAGTAGTCGGTGTAGAACTCAACATGATTGCCCAAATCACGCAATGCGCCTTCCACGGCTGGAAAGGTCTCCATCAAATCTTGGTTGATCTCGGTTGACACCCAAACAAATGCATCTTGCTCAGCACGCTCAGGCAAATGACGATCAACACAGTTGTAGCATAAATTGGTTTCACCGCCGACAAACCATTTGGCAAAAGGCAGATTGCTGTCATCGAGGATTTGCTCGGGCGGCTTATGCCAATAAATGCGGCGCGCCTGCTGCGCCCAAAATGCCTCACGATCATTGATTGAGGCATCATAAAGATCAGAAAAAGAGAGGGCAGATGAGTCAAACGGTGCGGTTTGTTCGGTCATGGCGGCTATCCTTAGCATAATGAAGTGTAAAGACCATCAACCGCGCCATTTGACACGGTCATGATATTCTGGCAATCCCTGTCAGAATCAAAAAAAACCGATACATGAAGTATCGGTTTAAAATGTAGCAGATAGGCAAACAAAGGTCAACTAATATGACTCACTATCCAGTCGCTTGCCGATGGGCAATATTAGTGAGACGCCCTAGTGATTATCGACATTACCATACAGTTGACGCATGACTTTTTTATCGTGTTTACCAACGGAGGTTTTGGGCAACTCATCGACAAATTGAAACTGGCTGGGCACACCGTATTTTGGAATCATGCCCTTTTCGACCGCCTGTTCAGCGATGGCGATGATATCCTCGGCGGTCGTGTCTTGATGTGAAGGCTTGAGCACCACCAGTGCCAATGGCCGCTCGCCCCATTGCTTATCACGCACACCAATGACTGACACATCTGCCACGGCGGGATGCAAAGACAAAATGGTCTCAATCTCTAGTGAAGATATCCACTCACCGCCAGATTTGATCACATCCTTTAAGCGATCGGTGATTTTGATATAACCATCTTCACGAATATAAGCAATATCTTGGGTGTGCATATAGCCGTGATTCCACAGTTCCACGCCTGCATCGCTGTTCTTAAAGTAGTTCTGAGTCAGCCACGGCGCACGCAGTACCAGCTCGCCTGTGTGATCGGCACCTGTGCCCACGTTTTGATTGTGCTCACTCCAGACCTTGGCATCGACCATCAATACGGGTTTGCCTGTCATACAGCGGCGGCTGACATCTTCCTCAGCACTCATCTCAGGCTCATTAATGCTAAAATCCGTTAGGCTAATCAGCGGCGCCGTTTCTGACATACCGTAACCTGTATAAACCTCAATACCTTGCGCCAGCGCCGTTTTGGCCAAGCCCTCAGTCAACCTAGAACCACCAATAATCATTTTAAGACCATCGAAGCTGACCTCGCGGCTTTGTGCTTCTTTGAGCACCATTTGCAAGATGGTCGGGACGCAATGGGTGATGCTGACCTTTTCGTTGAGGATCAAATCCAGCAACGTATCAGGCGCATAGCGACCGGGATAGACTTGCTTGAGGCCAATCATGGTGGCGGTAAAGGGAAAGCCCCACGCGTGCACATGAAACATCGGCGTCATGGGCATATACACATCGCCATAGCTCACGCCTTGTTTGGTCGGCAACATACCAAAAGACGCCGCTTCAGCCAGCGTGTGTAATACCAGTTGGCGATGGCTAAAAAACACCCCTTTTGGATCGCCTGTCGTGCCTGACGTATAAAAAGTGGTGGCAATAGTATTTTCATCAAAATCTGGAAAATTAAAGGTGTCTGACGCCTTATCCAGTAATGCCTCATACTCGCCCAGCACGCGACTTTGGTGGTCACCAAAGATGCCTTCGGCAGACACACCATTATCATCGAGCCAAATAATATATTCGATACTGGAGTTCTCAAACTGATAGTCTTTGACAATCGGAGCAAACTCCGAGTTGAGCAACAGCACTTTGGGCTTGGCGTGATTGATGGTGTATAGGATCTTTTCTGGTGACAGGCGAATATTGACCGTTTGCAGCACATATTCTGACATTGGTACTGCAAAATAAGATTCTAAATAACGATGGCTGTCCCAGTCCATCACCGCAATCACATCCCCTGAGTGCAGGCCAATGTCTGCCAGCACATTGGCCAAGCGATTGATACGGGTGAACAGCTCACGGTAACTAAAACGTTTTTTGTCAGCGTAGACGATTTCTTGATCTTGAGAGACGGTCTTGGCACGATTGAGCAATTGCTTAATCAACAACGGATAATCATAAGCGGACGGGGCACTACCATAAATTTGAGTCATAAGACAAACTTCCTTGTATAAAATGAATAAACATGAGGATCATTTATTATATTGTCATAGCGATCAGCACCATCAATCCATGACATCAGTTGACAATAATTATTGTTAATACCCTGATAGTAAGAAAAAATGACCCTAGTGTAAAGCAGCAATACCCTGTGCCAACGTCCGCTGGCGTTCGGTAATTATGGTTTCATCACTTTATAGAGTGTGTTATAGCATCAAACCAAAGCGCGGCTTTGCCGACTATCTGATCATAAAGTCGGCCAACAAAACCGCTCAGTCAACGATTAACCTGCCTGCATTTTGGGCTTGCTCTTGGTTTTGATCATGCCAAAGCTGGCCACCGCCAATGCCAATACTTGCACAAACAGCAATAGCCAAACCGTCCATTGCCAGCCGCCCTGCTCATACGCCAAGCCGCACATCCATGCGCCGATGGTGCCGCCAGCATAATAGCCCATATAATACAAACCTGATGCCAGAGAACGGCCTTTTTTAACATTAACCGCGATATAGCTGATGGTCGCCGCTTGGGTGATAAATACCCCCGATGACATGATGGTCAGGCCAATAATAATGCCCCACAGCGGTGCTACTTGGGTCAATAGCACGCCCAGCATCGACATGACTACCGCCACGCGCACCGTACGCGCCGCGCCAAAACGGCGCAGCAGCTTAGTCGATAGCGGCGTGATAATAACGCCAATCAAATAGACCGTAAAGATATTCGCCAGCTGGCCTGTCGTCAGCTCATACGGCGTACCCGCCAAATGTAGATTGATAAAGGTAAAGCAGCCGACCAACGAGAACAGCACACACGCGCCAAGCAAGCAGGCGGTGACCACATAACGGTTGGTCAAATGCTCACCAAGCGTTTGTATCGCTGAGCCAAAATTGGCATTGGCCTCAAAACGGCGTGACTGCGGCAGCATCTTGCCCACCCACAGCGCCCCGATGAGGGTCATCGCCGCCATCACATAATAAGCCGCACGCCAGCCAATCCATTCATGCAAATGCCCAAGTAAAAAGCGCCCCATAAAACCGCCAAACACCGTGCCTGAGACATAAAAAGACATCAGACTGGTGACGGCATTGCCTTCAAATTCTTCACCAATATAAGCAATAGTGACCACGGTGATACCCGGTACGGACAACCCCTGCATAAACCGAAATACAGTCATCCAACCAATATTGGGACTGAGCGCAATCAAAGCGGTCGGTACCGCCAAAAATAACAAGGCACCAACGATCAAGAGCTTGCGCCCAATCGCATCAGAGAGCATTCCTAAAAAGGGGGACATAATGGCAATCGCCATGACCGTGGCACCCACGACCATGCCTGCCTGCACTTCGGTGGCTGCAAAATCAAGCACCAATACAGGCAGCACGGCCTGCACAGAATAGACCTGCAAGAAGGCAAACATGCCGATCATACCGATGGTCAGTTTTAAGATCCATGAGGGCATGGGTGCGGATGCGGCGGTGGTATTTTGGCGAGAGGTATTGGAATCATTCACAAGGATACAGACTATATTGTACGCGACTGTCGTCAGGCGGCGCGGGTGATAAAATAAGGCAACAACGAATGCTGACTCAAACGCCACACCAAATCGAGGCATTTGCGCCATACTATCACAGGCGCGGCGATAAGCGCCGCGCTAAAATGTTGTTCCTCTTTTATCTAGCCGTTGATAGTGACGCTATTTACCAGCTTGTCATGGGTCTGTTATCCATGACGATAAAGGTTTTACGACTGCTTGGTGGTTCAATCTCAACGTTCAGCTGATTATGCGATGGCCGCAGCCAGTTTGGCTGCCTGCGCGGCCAGTTGTCCATGATCGACTTCGCTGGTCGCATGCTTGCCCAGCTCATAAATGCTCGATGGAATCAGGTGCACATGATAATGGAACACGGTTTGTCCTGATTCTGCACCGTTTAGCTGCATTTGTACGATACCTTCACGCTCGAATACCTCACGCTGAGCCTGCATCACTTTTTTGGCAGTCATCAATACCGCAGCAGCATACTCAGGCTCAAGGTCGGCCAGATCAACTGTTTTTTGCTTAGGTATCACCAATACATGGCCTTCTGCTTGCGGCATAATGTCCATAAAGGCTAAGGTGTGATCGTCTTCATAGACCTTATGGCAAGGAATATCGCCATTTAAGATTTTGGCAAAGATATTGTTATCATCATATGTCGCAGAATTGGCTTGGTTCATGGTCGCGCTCCTTGGTTGTTATCATAAAAATAGTTGGTGCAAAAATACATCAGTCGTCATAAGGACTGACTTTATTTTGTAGAATATAGTGGACGAAATACACTCGGAGCACAAGCGGCGTATGTAGGTTGTTGACGTTTTTCCCATGAATATATTAGCGGTAAAGGCGTGTTAAATGTTATATTGACCCATTGCTTAACCCACTTTATTTATGGATTTGACTGCCTTGCCAACCCAATCATTCAGCCGCGACAACACCAATCACCCCAGCTTTAATGACAGCCTTGTCAGCCCAGAAGGTAGCGCCGAGTCGGCCGTAAAAAAGCCCATCGACCCCAATACTATCGTTATCGCTGACGCACTGACGGACAGCCATATCCGCTGGCAGATTCACAACTGCAAAATCAGCAAAAAAACCTTAACCCAAGACTTACCATTGCCGTTTTTATATCACTATGATAGCTTGAGTGACACGCTCAAAGCGGCGCATCCGCTAACGCCGCCACTGCTGGCACAATTTAATACGTTGATGACGCCCGCGCAGGCAGCGCAGCATCTGGGTATCGATACCGACCTCATCGCCGCGCCGTGGCATGTCAAAGTCACCGGCTCTCTGGTAGTCTTTAGCGAAGCGCTGCAACTCGCAGTACGCTTGCAGTGGACCAACACAGGCAAGCAAACACAACCTGTATATACCAAAGCGTCAGAGGATGCTCTCATGGCCGCATTTGAGGACTGGCAGTTTTTTGGTCGTATCGATGTGTTGTACAAAAATGACAAGCAAACCCTAATCAGCCTTGAAGACGCTCCCACTGACGACAGCGAGCTGCTCACCATTTATTCCAGTACAGACTATCAACAGTTGCCTGCCAGCCACGCGCTTGCTGTCATAGCCAAACTTGACGCTGACAAAAAAGAGCTACCGTGGTTTGAGACCGCGATTTTGACACGGCTTGAGTAGCACGCACTGAATGACTGACCACACCCAGATAAACCAATACCGATATCAGACAGCCAGTTTATGCGGATAAAAACAACAATGTATAGCTAATGGTATGGTCATGATTTAGTATTATTCACTAGTCCTGACGGGCGAGAAAACGCACACTACTCATACAACCGCTACGACTGTAGCCTTTGATCATGATTGATTGCTCATATTTTTTAACACCCTATTTTGTTGATGTATAAGGAAGGTCACATGGATTACCGCTCAAAAACCTCTACCGCTGGTCGTAATATGGCAGGTGCACGAGCATTATGGCGCGCAACTGGCATGAAAGATGGCGATTTTGAAAAGCCCATCATTGCCATTGCCAACTCATTTACCCAGTTTGTTCCCGGTCATGTGCACCTTAAAGATCTGGGTCAACTGGTCGCACGTGAGATTGAAGCGGCAGGCGGTGTGGCAAAAGAATTCAACACCATCGCCGTTGATGATGGTATCGCCATGGGTCACAGCGGTATGCTGTACTCTTTGCCCAGCCGCGACTTGATTGCTGACTCTGTAGAATACATGGTCAACGCCCACTGCGCCGATGCGTTGGTCTGTATCTCTAACTGCGACAAAATCACCCCCGGTATGCTAATGGCTGCCATGCGCCTCAACATCCCAACTGTATTTGTTTCAGGCGGACCGATGGAAGCTGGTAAGGTTATCGCCAGCACCGTTGGCAAAAGCCACAATAACGAAGACAGCAGCGGCAGCACCGTCCGTAAGCTGGACTTGGTCGATGCCATGATGGACGCAGCAGATGACAGCATTAGTGATGAAGACGTCAATGCGATCGAAGTTTCTGCCTGCCCAACGTGCGGCTCATGCTCAGGTATGTTTACCGCCAACTCAATGAACTGCCTAACCGAAGCATTGGGACTGTCCTTACCCGGTAATGGCTCACTTTTGGCCACGCATGCCAAGCGCCGCGAGCTGTTTTTGGAAGCGGGTCGCAATATCGTTGCCATCGCCAAACGCCGCTACGAGCAAGATGACGACTCTGTATTGCCACGCTCTATCGCTACCAAAGCCGCCTTTGAAAACGCCATGAGCCTAGACATCGCGATGGGCGGATCGACTAATACCATTTTGCATTTTTTAGCAGCGGCTAACGAAGCCGAAGTTGATTTTAAAATGGCTGATATTGACCGCCTCAGTCGCCGCGTGCCTTGCTTATCAAAAGTCGCGCCTGCCACCCAAAAGTACCATATGGAAGACGTACACCGCGCAGGCGGCGTCATGGCACTGCTTGCTGAGCTCAACCGCGCCAATCTATTAAATACAGATATCCCAACCATTCATAGCCCAACCATGCAAGCGGCGATTGATAAATGGGACATCATGAACCCTGATAACACAGAGGCACGCGCGTTATATATCGCTGCACCGGGCGGGGTTCGCACTACCGAAGCCTTCTCGCAAGATAAAGAATGGCCAAACCTTGACGTCAACCGTGAGTCGGGCTGTATCCGCAGCGCTGACCATGCTTATTCTAAAGATGGCGGCCTTGCGGTACTGTATGGCAACATCGCTGAGCGCGGCTGCGTGGTCAAAACCGCAGGCGTTGACGAAAGTATTTTGACCTTTACTGGCCGTGCGCGCATTTTTGAGTCACAAGATGCGGCGGTTGAAGCCGTACTGGCAGACAAAATCGTCGAAGGTGACGTGGTCATCATTCGCTATGAAGGGCCAAAAGGCGGCCCCGGCATGCAAGAGATGCTCTATCCCACCACTTACCTTAAATCAAAAGGCTTGGGTAAAGCATGCGCCCTGCTCACTGATGGTCGCTTTTCAGGCGGTACGTCAGGCCTTTCTATCGGTCACGCCAGCCCTGAAGCGGCAGAAGGCGGCGCGATTGGTTTGGTGCAAGAAGGCGATAGCATCCATATCGACATTCCAAACCGCACCATCAACATGCAAGTCAGCGATGCCGATTTGGCGGCGCGCCGTGAAGCGATGGAAAGCCGCGGTAACCAAGCATGGAAGCCCACTGAGCGTCAGCGTCATGTATCGCCTGCCTTACGTGCTTATGCAGCCATGACCACCAGTGCCGATACGGGCGCAGTACGTGATGTGAGCCAAGTTGAGCGTTAATCACCGTTAATCGCCTTTCATCTGGTTATATTTCTTATGATGCCATCTCAAAAGCCAGCGCTATGCTGGCTTTTTTTTCACCAAAAAACAACGCAGCATCCCATTTGATAACGATTTTTTGCGGACAGTGCCGATTTTAATCGGCATCATGGATATTCATTGTTATTTCTTATCACGCTCTGATTACGCGCCCCGTTGCCCCTAAGCCAGACCTTATCGAGCGCTTGTTCCTCATGATTGAAAATTATAATTTATTCTTATTGATCTGCGGTATCGCCTTCTTATTTGGCGCGCTGTTTCCAATTATGTTCAAACGCCTGCCCATCTCCTTGCCCATGTTGCAGGTCAGCTTCGGCATGATAATGGGTTATTGGTGGACGACGCTATCATTCCTCGATCCATTAAACAATGGCATGCTGATCGAAAAACTGACTGAGGTGGTGGTACTGGTATCGCTGGTTGGGGCTGGCATCAAGATTGACACGCCGCTATCTTGGTCTGCGTGGCGTTCTACTATTCGCTTGTTGCTCATCACCATGCCGATTGGCATTTTTGCGATGGCATTTTTGGGTTATTACGCGTTTGGATTGAGTATGGGCGCGGCGATTTTGTTGGGAGCAGTCCTAGCACCCACTGATCCTGTGCTGGCCTCAAGTATTCAAGTTGGCCCGCCCAATACGGGCAGCGAAGACGCGTCGCGCTTCACCCTAACCTCAGAAGCTGGTCTCAACGATGGTCTTGCTTTCCCTTTTGTGTACTTGGCGATCAAAATGGCTGAGGCGTTTAGCCAAGGCAAGCAGTTTACTGGCGAGATATTATGGAGCTGGTTCACCCATGACGTGCTTTGGAAAATCGGGGCGGGTGTGGTGGTTGGAATTGCAGTCGGCAAATTATTAGCGTGGATTGTTTTTTCCAAACACACACGCGATACCACAATCTCTCAAGGTTATGTGGTCATCGCTTTAACCTTACTGGCTTACGGCGTGGCCGAATATGTACACAGCTACGGCTTTATTGCCGTGTTTGTGGCTGCTTTTGCCTTTCGGCGTTCAGAGTGCGAGCACACCTATCATCATAAGCTACACGATTTTGCCGAGCAGTCAGAGGGCTTGCTGATGTCGCTGGTACTGGTCACGTTTGGTATGTTTTTGGGCCAAGGTTTGCAATCAGGAGTGGAACTGACATGGCGAGTTTATATCGTTAGCTTTATCTTTTTGCTATTGATACGACCGATTGGCGGTATCATTGCGTTGTCAGGGCTGAACATGCAGCGTAACGAAAAATATGCGATTTCAGTATTGGGTATTCGCGGTATTGGTACCCTATATTATTTATCCTATGCACTCAACCAAGGCTTTTTTGCCGATGATGATGCTATCAAACTGTGGGCAGTCTGCTCGATTGTGATTTTGGTTTCAATTTTTATGCACGGCCTAAGTGCACCAAAACTGTTAAAAATGACGGCTGACACGTCGCGCTAGCCGCCACGATTATTGGTCGTCTATCGGATGACTATGTAATAGCGTCTATCTTGCTGATAACGGCTTCAGTTAACGCAAACTGACGTATATCATTGAGCATGGTCACATCAAAGTTATGCACAAAGGCAAAAGACAGCTGGCGCGCAGGATCGCACCACGCGACGGAGCCGTTGTACCCCATGTGCCCAAAGCCTTGAGCGCTTGCGGCCTTATCTGCACCATCCCCTGCCGTACAAAGCTGAAACAAGCGATGATAGCCCAAACGCCAGCCCATATCCGCAGGCATCACGCCGTCCTGACCCATCACTTGCGGTGTGGTCAGCTGCGCAATGATAGATGGCGCGATAAGGGTTTTGCCTTGCCACTGACCACCGTTTGCAATCATTGCATAGATGGTCGCCAGCGCCTGTGCTGAAGCCACCCCATTGGCCGCAGGCAGACTGGCCTGTAGCGTCGCGGCGTTATAGTAATGAATCGGCTCTGAACCGCTTGGTAATAGCGCCGCTTTGTAATTTTTTAGGTTCAGCTGCGTTTGGTCAAAATACAGGCCATTGATTTGCGCGCCCGTCAGCGGCTTGTCGGTGATCCCCGCGAGCTGCTGCCAGCAACCATAACTGGGGAGCGCGGCATAAGTGGCCAGCGTTGCTGCCGAATCTGGCTTGAGCACTGGTTTGCGTCGTTTGCTACGCGATGCTTGTGTTTCTGTAGATGCCGATGCATTAACATAAACACGGTCAAAATCTTTTGCCAATCGCGCCACATCATCTAGGCGCGCATCTGGCACACCAAAATAACAGCTGTCCGCTATCTCCAGTGGCTCGGTTAAGTAGTGGCTCAGCGCTGCCGAGAGCGGCATATCAGTGACCTTTTCAACCACCCCGCCCAGCACCCAGCCATACACCAATGCGCTATAGGCACTGACATAATTGTCGGCTTTGCTAGGCGCTGTCGTCGGCATGGCGGCGACCTGCTCCAATGTTTTTTGCCACTCTAGCAAAGACTCGCTATCTGCATTCAATGCGGTGATGGCAAATAGGTCTGCTTGATGCGCCATGACGGTACGCAGCGTGATTCGCGCTTTGCCTTGGACAGCAAACTCTGGCCAATACTGGGCAATGGGCACGTCATAATCGAGCAATTGCTGCGTTGCCAACACATGTACCAAGGTGGCCAGTACCCCTTTGCCAGTCGAAAAATTCAATGACAATGTCGTTGGTTGCCACGGCATATTTTGCTGTGCCATGCCGACACTTGCCTGCGCGATACAGTGACCGGCCTGATAGACCACCAAAGCGCCGCCTGCAGGCGCATCATCAAGCTGCAATGCAGTGAGTAATTGCTGCAGCGCTTGTTGCAGGTCACTCTGACTGATGGGGGGATTAATGGGGGTTTGATACTGCTCATCAAGATGCTCTGACATAGGTTCCTCACAAAAACAAAAAAAAGACAAGTGTCAAAAGTAAAAAACAGGCAGCCTTAGGGGTGCCTGTTGTTATTATATTGGATTATCTTGATATACGTATAATCAGCCGCAACGCGTATCTGACGCCCTGCCTCCATCTTGCATAAAGAGAGACTAGCGCGGCACCAGCAAGCGATTGTGTACCTCTTGCTCAAGTGAGGTCAGACCATGCTGACGACCACGTTCCATAGCCGTCTCCATCTTGCGACCACGCAACCAGCCTGCGCGCAGAGCTACCGCCGCGCCAGCACGGTTGCCTGTCTTGCAGTGCATGACGGTCTTTTTACCATGATACTGGCGCAGTATATTATCAAACGCCAACATGTTGAGCTGTTTTAAATCCTGTGCGCCACTGATGGGTAGCTGCTCATAGGCCATGCCAGCGGCAGTGACCGCCGCAGCTTCATCAAAGGTCAGCTCATCATCAGGCTGCAAATTAATCACCAGCTCGACACCAGCTTCGGCCAGTGCTGCCACTTTTTTGGCATCAAGCGCACCGCACACGATGGTCTGGCTATCTGGTCGAAAGTAAGGCTCTAAAACTGCTTCAAGCTCAGCGCCGTTATCTACACTATCGGCATCCGTACTGCTTGGCGGCTGACTGTCTGTTGAATGTTGCATATCTTGTGTCATATTTAAATATTTGGTTCATTGAAAAAAAGAGTGAAAGCGATTATTCCTCATCGCCCAAAAGCTTGATATGACCAATCAGGTGCGGTTTGTTGTTTTTGGCACTATATAGGCCAAACTGACAGCTGTCGTCAGCCGATTCTAGCGTTGTTGGCGACTCAGCGATCAACTCTACCTCAGCAGGCAAGAAAATTGGTAATTTAAAGGCCACATCAACAGTACAAACGTCAGGCAGGGTATCGATAAGCGCCAAGCATTTGGCTTTTGACCACATACCATGAGCTATTGCCTTTGGAAAACCAAAGGCGCGCGCTGATAGCGGATGCAAATGAATCAGATTAAAGTCGCCTGAAACAAAGGCATAACGGCGGCCAATGTCTTCAGGTACTTCAAATATTTGATGTACTCCATCCTCATCGACCAGTGGTTTGACCGATACTGAGCGCGGCTTACTTGTGCCAGCAGATCTGATCTCAGGCTTTTTACCACGCGCCAGATAAGTTGATATGCCTTCCCAGATCACATCATCTTGTGACTTGATCTTGGTCACAAAATCAAATTGCTGACCTTGTGCATGGTCACGCAGATTGGCAAGGGTTACCGACATATCGACGGTCTCACGTTCGCCAATAGCGCGATACTGCGTGACACTATTGTCCACATGTACCAACCCAAGCATTGTGAACGGAAAAGGTTCTTTGACCATCATGTTCATTTGCAGTGCTTGTGACAGCACAGCAAAATAAGTAATGGGCACTTTGCCATTGTCCGCAAAGCCGCAGATTTTGCGGTAATCATCAAGATTGCCCTGATCAATGTGCAGATCGTCTACATAGTACGTTGCATTCGGCAATTCGTCTTTACCGATTTTTGGGTTATCACCAATAGGCAGCAAGCTTTTAATGATATTGGCGTAAGTGGTATGCGCTTTTGGCAACGCATCGTAATGTTTGTCTGACATAAATCAATCCTAGGTGAGGCTTGAGCAAATATTTCTTAGAGCATTTACTGGGCAATGTGAGCAGTAAATAGTGCGATGTAATGGGCGATGCGCAGTTGGTTAAGCTATTGGTAACAAGTGAAATGATAGGCTATAAGCGTTGATCCATATCATCCGCTGCCACTCATTTATCATTGCTACTCTGTGTTTTTATCATAAAAAAGCCACCCGTGGGCAGCTTTATTATTAATAATCGGGCATTTTTTCGTAAATATTTGTGAAATGGCTATTAAGCACCCAGCAAGCTTTGACCACAAACACGTACCGTGTTGCCATTCAAACCACCAGAAGCAGGTGATGCCAACCATGCGATAGTTTCAGCCACATCGACTGGTAAACCGCCTTGGCTCATTGAGTTCATACGGCGACCTGCCTCACGAATAGCAAATGGAATCGATTCGGTCATTTGCGTTTCGATAAACCCAGGAGCAACGGCATTGATGGTCATGCCTTTGGCATTGTCATCGAGCTGTTTGGCAGTTGCATCCACCAAACCAATCACGCCTGCTTTTGAGGTGGCATAATTGGTCTGCCCCATATTACCTGCGATGCCTGAGATTGACGAAACACAGACAATGCGCGCGTCATCGTTAAGTGCATTATTTTCTAGCAAGTAGCGATTTAGCTTAGCGATACTGCTTAGGTTAACGTTGAGTACGCTATCCCATTTTTGCTCATCCATTTTTGCCAATGTCTTGTCGCGAGTGATACCCGCATTATGGATAATGGCGTCTAGGCCGCCGCGTTTTTCAGCTGCTTCAGCAATTTCAGCACCCGCATCGTCACTGGTAATATCAATCATCAAAGCTGAACCGCTGATTTCACCAGCCACTTGTTGCAGATCACCTTGCTGCTGCGGTACGTCAAGACAGATCACATGGGCGCCTTCGCGAGCCAAAACGCGTGCAATGGCTTCACCAATACCACGACTTGCACCAGTGACCAACATGGTTTTGCCGCCCAAAGGCTGCGTCCAATCTACGTCTAGTGCGTTGCCTTTGGCCACGCGAACCACTTGTCCTGACACGTATGATGACCGTGCTGAGGTAAAAAAGCGAATGGTAGAATCAAGGTTTTGTTCAGCATCTTCTGACACATAAACCAACTGAGCGCTGATACCGCGTTTTAGCTCTTTACCCACTGATTTTACAAAGCCTTCAAGCGCACGCTGAGCCAAAGCGGTGTCTACGTCTGTAACCTCTTCAGGCGGACGACCAACAACAATCACGCGACCTGAGCTTTCGACACGGCGCACGACAAAATGGAAAAACTCATAAACTTCTTTGAGTTCATCAGCATTACTAATATTACTGGCGTCAAATAGTAAGACTTTGAACTTATTGTCGCCGCCAGTGTTTGACTTGGCCTCGATACCTGCTTCTGCTAGTGCGTCTTTAATGCCATCACGGCTATTAACGAATACTTCAGTATGCATCTCTGATAGAACGCGAGATAGCGCGGTGCTCACGCGATGATCGTCACCTTTTGCTGAGCCAACCAATACGCTACCACGTACCAAGCGCTCGCCACTCTCGAAACGATCAAGATTGGCCGGTAACGGTAAGCCTAGATTTTTGGCGACTTTTTTACCAATAGAAGATTGAACAAAATCACCGTAACGGTCTGACATAAAACACTCCTGTGTTTAAAAATTAAAGAAAAATAAGTGATTAAAAACGAATGCGCCTATTATAAAGGCTCTGGCACATCATCATTATTGTTATTTGGTAAGTTAGCCTTAATCGCTCCCTACTATACACGTCCTGTACAAACAAGTCCAAAAGCCGACGTTTTTCCATTAAAAGAAAAATAAAGAAACAAGACCGCAACGACGTCTCTATTGTATCGCGCCGCCTATATGCTACTGTTTGTCTTTATTTAGACTCAGCGGTACAACACGTTATCAAGCGTAGTAAGGTTATAAGTATTAAGATTATAAATAACCGTGCCTAGCAAAAAAAGGGGCCGCGCCCCACCAATAAACCCTACTGCCGCGTCTATATTTTTTGTCGCTTAGCGCTTTAGCCTTACGCCCAAACTGCGCTAGTATCAGTTGCTTGCCAAAGACATACAATAATATATTTAAAACTGATTATGATAAGTGGCAGACTGTTTCAATATTTTGATCGCTTTTATTCGTTTTTCATTCATTCGTTCTAAGGATAACCCCATGAGTAATAAAAACAACCATCCTGACAGCCCCGTCATTGAAAGCACTGTCGTTAAAAATACAGATGCTCAAGAGGATACAAATACTCAAACCAGCAATGAAGCCACAGACACCACCGAGACAGTAACAACCACTGCCACCGATAGCAAAGAGGCAGACAGCTCAAGCACGACTGAAGAAACAGAGACGGTTGAGACGCCAAATGTCTTTGATACGGCTGCCAGCTCTGACGCTGCACAAGTCGACGATAGTGATGGCGCTGCCACCAAAAGTAACGAACAGGAAGTCTCTGCGGATCAAGACAGCAAAGACAGCAAAGACAGCAAAGACAGCAAATCAGTCACTGATAGTGACCAGCCTAAGTCAAGCACTAAAACCAAAGCGAAGACCAACACCAAACCCGCAACGGATCAGCACCGCGTGGCCGTATTGGGCGGTAACCGCATTCCTTTCGCCCGCTCAAATGGTGCGTATAGCGACGCCAGCAACACCGACATGTTGACTGCAGCGCTCAATGGTTTGATCGAGCGTTTTGACTTACAGGACGAGCGTTTGGGTGAAGTGGTGGCTGGCGCGGTATTAAAGCTGAGCCGCGATTTAAACCTTACTCGCGAGTCGGTACTGAGCACTGCCCTTGATCCACATACGCCAGCGTATGATGTTTCTCAAGCATGCGGCACTGGCCTGCAAGCGACCTTTGCAGCTTCCAACAAAATTGCCCTTGGTATTATTGACTCAGCCATTGCAGGTGGCGTAGACACTACCTCAGATGCACCCATTGCAATTGGTGACGGATTGCGTAAAGTCATTTTAAAATTGGGCTCTGCCAAAACCAACAAACAGCGTTTAAAAGCGCTGATGGGGCTTAATCCAAAAGATTTGATCGACACGCCGCAAAACGGCGAGCCGCGCACTGGTCTATCGATGGGTGAACATCAAGCGATCACTGCCCTTGAGTGGAATGTCAGCCGCGAAGACCAAGATGAGCTGGCCTTTAACAGTCACAAAAACCTAGCACGTGCTTACGATGACGGTTTCTTTGATGACCTTATCACTCCGTACAAAGGCCTCACACGCGACAACAACTTGCGTCCTGATTCTACTTTAGAGAAGATGGCCAGCCTAAAACCCACGTTTGGTAAGAAAAACGCCAATCCAACCATGACAGCGGCCAATTCTACGCCGCTTACCGATGGCGCATCTTGTGTCTTATTGGCGAATGATGAATGGGCAGAAGCACATGGTCTCAAGCCACTGGCCTATATCGTTCATCAGGAAACGGCAGCTGTTGACTTTATTGGCAAGACTGGCGACAAAGAAGGCCTACTGATGGCGCCAGCTTATGCTGTGCCGCGGATGCTTGAGCGCGCAGGATTGACCTTACAAGATTTTGATTTTTATGAAATTCATGAAGCGTTTGCTTCGCAAGTATTATCAACACTTAGCGCGTGGGAAGATGATACCTTCTGCCAAGAGCGCTTGGGTCTTGATGCGCCGCTAGGTTCAATCGATCGTAGCAAACTTAACGTCAATGGTTCATCATTGGCAGCTGGTCACCCCTTTGCAGCCACTGGCGGACGTATCCTAGCGACTGCTGCCAAACTGCTGGATCAAAAAGGTTCAGGACGTGCGCTGATTTCTATCTGCGCCGCTGGTGGTCAAGGTGTAACCTGTATCTTAGAAAAATAATGGTTAACCCTGCTGTGACTTGACGTTTAGTCACGGCACTTTACCTTGATACGCAGTTAGCATTGCTAATGCATTCATGCCCTTTAATCACTCGATTAAAGGGCATTTTTTTGCCTGATTGATGTGCGAAAAAAAAATGACCAATGCTGTCCTTGTCATAGAAAGCACATATAAGTGTGCTAGAGTATTAGAAAAGAATAATGACGCCATCTAAAGACAATTATCAGGAATTTGCAATGAGTAAAATACCATCCATCGTCAACCCGCAGTCTTTAACTGAGCAAGAGCGCCGCGAAATGAGTCGAGCGGAGCGGGAAAACTTCATCCAGCGTATGAATAAAGAAGTGTTTGATGACGAGCTACGCCGCAAAATGCATCAGGATTTAATCGATACTTATGATGAAGAGCTGGAAAATGAAATCGATGATTATATGCGTGATTTTCGCTTTGATGGACGCGAGATGAACGCCCAAGAAAAACTCGATCGGCGCACCTATTTTCAAGAGCTGGTACGCCTACAGCGTGAGCTGATTAAGTTGCAGGACTGGGTAGTGGCAAATGGTGAGCGTATTGTGGTGATTTTTGAAGGTCGCGACTCTGCTGGCAAGGGCGGTGCCATCAAGCGCATCACCCAGCGGCTCAATCCACGCGTTTGCCGCGTGGCAGCCCTGCCTGCACCGACAGAGCGTGAGCAGACGCAGTGGTACTTTCAGCGATACGTGGCGCATCTGCCTGCCGCAGGCGAGATCGTTCTGTTTGATAGAAGTTGGTACAACCGCGGCGGCGTCGAGCGCGTGATGGGCTTTTGTACAGAAGATCAGTATGAGGAATTTTTTCAATCCGTGCCTGACTTTGAGCGCATGTTGGTACGCTCAGGTATTCGCTTGGTCAAATATTGGTTTTCTATCACTGATGATGAACAACATGCACGCTTTATGAGCCGTATCCACGACCCCCTCAAACAGTGGAAACTGTCGCCAATGGATTTGCAATCACGGCGGCGCTGGGAGGATTATACCAAAGCCAAAGAAACCATGTTTGAGCGCACCCATATCCCAGAAGCACCGTGGTGGGTGGTTGAAGGCAACAATAAAAAACGCGCTCGCCTTAACTGTATTGCTCACTTACTTGAACAAATTCCCTATAAAGAAGTGCCACGCGATGACATAGAACTGCCTGAGCGCAAGCGTGATGACGAGTATTATCGTGAGCCAATTCCAGATGATATGTATGTGCCGCCTCGCTACTAGAGCGTGTCCCTAAAGGCGACTGACCACATTTACTGGCAGCATACAAATGACGCAAACGGCAACGGGGCATTATCGATTGATAACGATAATGCCCCGTTGCTTATCACGGATGAAAAGCCGAGATCAGTGGTTGGTTACATGGTATACGTCGGCTGCTGACTGTCAATCTTACCTGCCAGCAAGCGTTCGACTTCGTTTTTGATTCTTTGTCCCGCCACATCGGTACCGATTTGTACCGCAAAGCCTGCAGGCCGATGCGCTTGCGCCTTGTGATTAACCCACACCACTTTGCCATTCATCGGCAAACGTTCACTGGAATTGGGTAGCGTAATGGCGATGAACACTTCATCACCAAGTTTTTTTGGATGATTACTGGGTACAAACAACGCACCATTTTCCACAAAAGACAAATAACTGGCATATAACGTCGCCATGTCTTCAATATGACAGGTTAAAATCCCGCCGCGTCCTGGCATCGCCATGATATGCTCCTTGTCATTAATATTACGTATTGCTTGATCACACTGATGGTATTTACAGCCACCACATTATTTTATGGTATCGAATGCTACAACCACCCTGTGGACGACTAATCGCTGTCTACATCTGCGCCAGTGCTTGCATCAGCTTATCATAAGCAAATTTTTCCTGCACATTTTGTTGTAGTGCGGTCTTCATTTGCTGCACTTGACTGATTAGCGCATTCAAAGCGTTATCCGCTGGCGCATATTCTCCTTGCAGCATAGTAAAATCAATGTCTTGCTGCATACTGTTAAGCTCCAAACAGACGCGGCGAATATCCAGCAGCATCAGCTCAGATAACGTCATAAAATCACTGAGCGCAAGCTGCGTTTGCCAATAGTCACTGGCTGCAACGCTACTGCGCTTACCGCTACGTAATGCCTGCCATGTGGTCATCCAAAGCGCACGCTTACTATACCATGCAGCGCTGGCTAGCGTTACTGCCGCCAGCGGTGCGCCATTGGCCAGTTGTAGCAGCTGTGCCATTTGCACATCAGTGGCGGCCTCTCGATTGACAGTACCGCCAAGCGCCGTTTTTACATAATGCTGTGCGTCTGCAGGCGTGATGGTCTGTAGTGGCAATTGCTGTACGCGACTTTTGATGGTGGGCAAAATTTTTGCGGGCATGTCGCTGATCAGTAGTAAGTGTACCTGAGCTTGTGGCTCCTCTAGCGTTTTTAGCAGTGCGTTGGCCGCCGCGATGGTCATGCGCTCTGCATGATCAAGCACACAAATACGAACCCCTTGCCCGCCTTGATAAATAAACGGCTGAAGGGCACGGATATCGTCAATTTTGATACTCAGATTGGTCTTTGTAGCAGGCGACTCCGCTTTGGTCTTCTTTTTACTTTTAAGCGCGTCGCTGTTGTCACTATGGGCTGCATCCATTGGTAAACAGCTGACAGGCAGTACTTGTAAGCTTGGGTGCGTTCCCGACTTTAGCCATTGACAGCTTTCACACGCACCGCAGGCACCTAGCGGATGTTGCTCACGTGCGCGGCACAACAGCCAAGCGACCAGACGCCAGACAAAGGCGCGCTTACCAAGGCCCTGCATGCCTGCCGCGAGTAAAGCATGCGGCAATGCGTGCGGCGGGTTCAATACGCGCTGCGTCATTTGCGTCCATAGCGTTTGTTGCCACGGCAATAGCGGCGCAAAGTACATACTGTCGCTCAAAGTATCGATCGTTACTGCTCCGTGTCGTTGGGCATCATGGGTAACCCCTTCAGTTAAACTCATTTAACACTTAGGCTATTTAGTCCCATGATTAAGCAAAAAATCATCTGCGCTCATGGCATTTAGGCGCGTTAGATCTTCCATGGTATCTACGCCTGCTGGCAATTGTAGCGCCGCAGGGGCAATTGCGATATGACCACCGTTTTCTAAAATACGCAGCTGCTCTAAATGCTCAAGTTGCTCGAGAGGTGTTTGCGGCCAATGTACAAACTGCTGTAACAAGCTGACGCGATAGGCATATAGCCCCAAATGACGATAAGCATTTTTGGGTGCGGGTAAAGCGTCAGCACAGACTCTTACCCTATCATCTGAATCACTTAGCGTTTTATCGGCGACAGCCAACGCCACATCACGATCGCATGGTATCGGCGCACGGCTAAAATATAGCGCGCGCTGCTTATCCTCAATCTGCGCACTGACCACCTTTACCACGGAGGGACGCATAAAGCTATGCTGATCTTCAATCGGCTCACACAAGGTAGCCATCACACTATCGCTATCAGCCAATAGCAAATTTTTGACTTGTTCTAACAATAGCGGCGGTACTAATGGCTCATCGCCTTGCATGTTGATGACGATATCTTGTGCAGCCCAGCCCTTTATAGCCGCCACTTCTGATAATCGATCTGTGCCCGACGCATGATCGGCACGCGTCATGACCACATCAAACCCTGCTTCGGTGCAGACCTTTGCAATACGTGGATCATCAGTGGCAATACACATATCGTCAGCAAACGTCGCCGCCTGAGCTTTTTCAGCAACCCATAAAATCATAGGTTTGCCATGGATAGACAATAACGGTTTACCCGGCAAGCGGCTACTGGCAAAGCGGGCTGGGATCACGATATGCGTTTTTGCCGAAGTGGCATCAGTGGGCATAGACTGCTCCTATCAGAGGTGGCGTGCGAACCCTAAATGATGGGGCGCACGATGCATTATTATACTTTTTATTGGATGGCAGTTAATGGTAGTTTTCACAAATGCTATGACAAAACACTCAGATCATGCAGCTGCTCATCTAGCACTTCATAGCATGGCTCAGATAATACCGCAGTGACGGGCAACACAAACAGGCGCTCGATAAGTGCTTGATACGTCGGTGTTAGCGCAGCGGTGGGATTACCCTTAGCGTCATACAGCGCGGCAACCAACGCACGAATCTTGATCGCATCTTTGCTGGTCATCACAATAGGCTGCTGGGTATAAGGCAGCAGCTCATCCAACAAAAAATCGTGATGATCAGGATAAGGATGCGGGATAACCTCAAAACCACTCTCACTCAGGGTGTTAAAAAACCGCTGCGGATAGCCGATACCACTGACGGCATGAACGGTTTGCCTCGGTTGCGGCAATAACGCTTTGTCGTATTCAGTCGTTACTATGCCTATACCCTGTAATATATGATGTAAGCCATCAGGCTGCAAACGCATCACCAGCGGCTCCTTGGACAGCTCCTCATTGTCCGTTAGCGACACTTCATGGCCTTTTTTATGATAGATCACCGTCGCATCCTGCAAGCGTGACACTGGCTCACGCAAAAATCCTGTTGGCAACAACTGCTGGTTACCAAAACCGCGCGTACTGTCAACCACGATCCATTCAATATCACGGGCAAGCGCATAATGCTGCAAACCATCATCAGCGATGATCAGCTGCAACTTAGGATGGGCCTCAAGCAATAGACTGATGGCAGCACGGCGATCGGGGCAAACGGCCATTGGCACGCTGGTCATGGAAACGATCAAGCAAGGCTCATCGCCAACGACATTCGGCTGACTACTTGCGGTTACCAGTGCTGGCATTTGGGCGCTATCACCGCCATAACCGCGACTGATGACCCCAACATTAATGCCGCGCTGCTGCAAATGACTGACCAGATTGATAATCAACGGCGTCTTGCCGCTGCCGCCCACGGTGATATTGCCGATCACCATCACAGGTATGGGAGCGCGATAACTTTTAAACACACCCGCTCGGTAGCCGTAACGGCGCACGCGTGAAACTAAGCCATATAACCAGCTTAGCGGCAACAGCAACCACAGCCACGCCGCTTGCCGCTGCCATGCACGCGTAATCGCCGTTTCCATACTCATTGCTCAATACTCACTGATCTAACATGCACAGTTGCATACGGATTTAACCTTTACGTCATCGTTCAGTCATATTTATTAGGAACACGCCCTAGTCAAAATCGCGGGCATACATTTGCGCGTAATGGCCTTGTAACTGCATCAACTCGCTATGAGTGCCAAGCTCGACTATTCGGCCACCATCCATCACGGCGATACGATCAGCTGACTCAATCGTGGTCAAACGATGCGCAATCACCAAAGTAGTGCGATCCTTCATCACGTTATCAAGCGCTTTTTGAATATAAAATTCTGACTCATTATCAAGGGCACTGGTCGCCTCATCCAAAATCAAAATCGGCGCATCTTTGAGCAGCGCACGCGCGATAGACAAGCGCTGACGCTGACCGCCCGACAACTGCAACCCTTCAGCACCAATCTCGCTTTGGTAACCTTGCGGCATTTTTACGATAAAATCATGGGCAAAAGCATCTTTGGCCGCGCTTTCAACGTCAGCTTGCGACTTATCCGCCAAGCCGCCGTAGGCAATATTATTAAATACCGTGGTATTAAACAGCACCACTTGCTGATTGACCATGGCAATTTGCGCACGCAAACTCTCAAGCGTGATGTCTTCAATCGGCATACCATCTATCGTGATGCTGCCCGAAGACGTTGCTAATGTGCGCGTCAGCAAATTCACCAGTGAAGACTTGCCTGCACCGCTACGGCCTACCAATGCCACTGTCTCACCTGCGCGCACATCCAAGCTAAAGTCGCGCAGTGCCACAGTAGAGTCAGGATAGACCAAGCTGACCGCATCAAACTTAACGTCTCCTGACAGCGTTGGTGATAACGTGCCACTGTCCTGCTCTTCATGCTCATCAAGCAGCGCAAAGATAGACTCACCTGCCGCAATGCCCTTTTGCAATTTTTGGTTCACATCGGTCAATGAGCGTACTGGCTTACTGAGCAAACCCGCAGCCGCAATATAGGAGATAAACTCACCTGCCGAGATATTGTCAATCACCGCAGGACGCAGGGCCAGCCACACCACCACAGACATCGCCATCGCCATCAATAGCTGCACCGCTGGTGTATTGATACTGTTGGTGACCACCACTTTCATACCTTGGCGCAAATTCTTTTTTGAGGTGGTATCAAAGCGCTCAGACTCATATGCCTGTCCGCCATAGTTTTTGACCACTTGATAGCCAGTGATGACTTCATTGGTAATGTGACTGACATCACCCATGGTCTTTTGGATGCCTTTGGACAACTTAAGATAGCGCTTTGACGCGACCCGAATCAACCACAAAATCGGCGGCAACACCAAAAACAAAATCAAGGTCAACCGCCAATTGCTATAAAACAAAAAGCCAATCAGTGCCACAACGGTCAAACCATCACGCAATAGGGTTTTCATCGAATCGGTGCTGGCAGCGGTCACCTGCTCCACATCAAAGATCAGCTTGGAGGAGATGGTACCTGCAGGATTGGCCAAATAAAACGAGCTGGGCAGGCGCAGTAGTTTGTTAAAAACCTGAACGCGCAGCTCATACACCAGATTACGGGATACCAATGCTGAATAATAATTACCCAAAAAGCTGCCCAAACCACGCACAAAAAACAGCATGATGATCAGTAGCGGAAACATATTTTGCCGACTTTGATCGTTTTGGTTAATGGCATCGGTGATGTATTGCAATAATTTGGCAATCCAAATTTCAGTACCCGCATTGATCGCAAAACCAAGCACGGTCAAGAGCAGCGCCCACCAATAAGGCTTTAGATAACTCAGCAGCCGTAGCAGCGTTTTGTGCTTAGGCGGCGGGGTTATTGGGGCAGTTTTAGGTGTATCAGATGACCAAGATTGGCTCATAAAAGCCTCGGATTGGAGAACAAAGAAGAGAGTAACGCCGCAACGTTATTAATAAATAACAATCATTTGTCACCATTAATATAGACGATGACACCAAAAAATAGACCCTGAGCCTAACCTCTTTAGGCTACTATCAAACCCATAACTAAGTCAGGTCCGTTATTTTTTAGCAATCGCGGACGATACGATAACGCATATACAGCGTCTCAATAACCGTATCGGCTTATTGATGCGCCTCAAGCTGGGTAATCAACGCGGCCAGCTCGTCTTGATTATGAAAGAAGATTTCCAAACTGCCCTGACCGTCTTTTTTGTGTTTGAGCTTTACCTCTGCGCCTAGCGCATCGGTTAAACGCTGCATCAAGCGCTTGGCATCACGATCATCGGCTTGCTCACTGTGGCTGGGCTTGCTGGCGGGCTGCAAGATAGATTTGACCAGCTTTTCGGCCTCGCGCACCGTCATACCACCGTCGATGATTTTTTGGGCAATGATGGGCTGCTGATCAGACGAGAGCGCTAAAAGCGTACGCGCATGACCCATATCAAGGGCACCCGTTGCCAAGTGGTCTTTGACCGTATCGTGCAACTGGTTTAAACGCAGTAAGTTAGAAACCGTGGTACGGGCTTTTCCCACCACATCAGCAATCATGGCGTGACTCATACCAAACTCAGTATGAAAGCGCTGCAAGGCGGCGGCCTGCTCGATAACGGACAAATCTTCGCGCTGGATATTTTCAATCAAGGCAAGCGCAATCGCAAGCTCATCTGATAGCGCCCGCTCGATGGCAGGAATGACGGTTTTACCTGCCATTTTGGCCGCACGCCAGCGGCGCTCACCTGCAATAATCTCGTGGGTCACGTCCGCGCTGCTCTTATCTTCTCTCGCCAGTAAAGGGCGAATGACAATAGGCTGCATGACGCCGTGCTGATTGATCGAAGATGCCAGCTCAGCCAGTGCGGTCTCACTCATGTCACGACGCGGCTGATATTTACCCGCCTGCAAACGACCGACTTCGATTTGTACCAAACTGATTTGGTCTTCGCTACCATCGCTATTGATTTGGCTGTTACGCGCTTTGGTATGGCTACGCGGCGCACGAGTACTGCGGCTACTGGATACATTGTCTTCAGCGGCTTGCGTGGGTTGGACGTGAGTGGGCGCTACCGAAGCGGAACTGACATCAGGCGCGGCGGTATCATCTTGTAATGCAGAGGCGGTAATTTGCTTTTCTTTCTTGATTGATCCTAGTAAGGCATCTAAACCTCGATTGGCAGCCAATCCTCGTTTTTTCGCCATGATTACCTATCCTCTAACGCTAAAATAAAAGCCAAATGACCATTGATAAATGCAGGAATGAACACTTGCACTAGTTAATAACTGATTGTTGCGATACAACTGCGTTTCAAGTGCCGCCTATTGCTGACGGCTTTGTTTAATCACTTCAGCGGCAAGCTTGTGATACGCTTGCGCGCCTTTTGAGCTTTTCTCAAACGCCAGCACAGGCATACCATGCGCAGGGGCTTCTGCCAAACGTACGTTTCTAGGGATGTGGGTGCGGTACATGATATCGCCAAAATGCGCTTGCAGCTCAGCAGATACATCGTTAGCCAGCGTATTACGCGCATCAAATAAGGTTCTGACCACACCGCGAATATGCAGCTTGGGGTTCAATTCTGTCAGTCGATCGATGGTTTGGGACAAATCCGCCAAACCTTCTAACGCGTAATATTCGCATTGCATGGGAATAATCACGCCATCAGTGGTTACCAAAGCATTGATCGTTAACAAATTGAGGCTTGGCGCGCAGTCCATGACAATATAATCATAAGGCTTTTTTTGATCGCGTGTTTGTGCCTCAAGCAGTTCTGCCATGGCACTTTTTAGCAGCTCATGGCTGTTGCTTTGTCCCATCAAAGTGATGTCCATACCTGCCAGCTCACGATTGGCACCGATCACATCAAATCCTGCGGGACTTCTGACAATGGCATCTTGCAATGAGACACCATCAAGCAACACATCTGCCATACTGACCGCCAGCTCATTTTTGTCCAGGCCCGTTCCAGTGGTGGCATTGCCCTGTGGGTCTAGGTCAATCAGCAGGACACGCTTGCGCTTTGCTGCCAAGCTTGCGCTCAAATTTACTGCCGTTGTGGTTTTGCCCACGCCGCCTTTTTGATTCGCAATTGCTATGATTTCCATACACTCACTCAAATTAATTAATGTCATGCCCGTCAGTGCGGCGGTGATAATGGTCTGTTTTGGTCACTATAAGTGGCTAAAAGTAGCTATTTTTTAAGGTAGCCATTTTTTAAACTGTCACAAAGCATCCGCTACTTTATTAGTAGTTAGCTTAGACAGATTTTCGCGACAATTCAATCAAATGACGACTGTCGTGCAAACGCGGAACCGTCAGCTTAATGATGTTCATCTCCCACGTTTCTGCCAGTGCTTGCATATCATCGTCATTGTCATCAGCCTGTGGTGCCTTACCTTTCATGGCACACAGCTGACCACCTGCAGCCAAACGCGGCTCTGCGGCGGTCACAAAATCGCTCAAACTGGCAAAGGCTCTGGACGTGACCACATCGTACTCGCCTTCATGCGCCTCAATACGGCTGGCAATCGGGGTTAGATTTGTCAACCCAAGCTGACTGCCAACTTGCTTAATGAAGCGAATTTTTTTCTGATTGCTGTCAAGCGCACTACAAGGACGCTCAGGCTGACAAATGGCAATAATCACCGATGGTAGCCCAGCCCCTGTACCAATATCAAGCAGCGACCCTGCCGGTAAATGCGGTATAATCGACAAACAGTCAATAATATGTTTTACCAGCGCGTCTACTGGGTCGGTAATGGCGGTCAGATTATACGCTTTGTTCCACAGTAACAGCTGATCCAAATACAACAGGAGCATACGCTGCTGCTCACTGCTGAGTGTCAAACCCATCGCCTGCACAGACTGCGATAAGATATTGGCCAACATGGGCAGCTTATCACCCAATCTAACAAAACCCGTAGAATCAATATGAGGCTGCGCGGCTTGCTTACTGTTTGGCTGATTAGCAGGGGGCATCGCGGATGGCTTGGCAGAGGCTGACATACAGTGGGTTATCCAATTTTGGCACGTGAACCGCCTATTTTATCACGCAGGCTGCGTGTTGAATAGTTGCAGATTGCGCCAATGTCCGCCATCTTATACTATCTATGCCTAGATTGAGGCGTTATTCTTGCTTATGATGGCAAATATATGACGATATGCTGCTGACAACAAAGGCGTAACCGACGCTACCCTGATGCCCAACCCCTTATTCCACTTGATGTAAGACTTTGAGATGACCAATCACACGCCTATGATCGACCAATTAACCACACCGATTCAAAAAACGACAACCAATGACACTACTACCGCTGAGGCGATACATCCTGCCCTAGCTACCGTTCATAAGCGCTGCCGCGTCAATGCCGATCAGCTCAAACGCTACAGTCACACGCGCCATCTGCCAAGAGACACGCGCAGTGCCCCAGCACTTGATATCGGTTTTGGGCAACAGCGCGCGCTCAAAGCATTGCAAACTGCTTTAGACATTCATGCCAGTGGCTACCATGTGTTTGCTGCAGGCGAAAATGGCTTGGGCAAACGCACCATCATCACCCGCTTACTGAAGCGTATCGCCACTGATGCCCCCACCCCAGATGACTGGGTTTATGTACATAACTTTGCTGATCCGCGCCGCCCAGTATCGCTACGCCTGCCTGCTGGCCAAGCGCTACAACTGGAGCAACAAGTCAACCATTTATGGCTACAGGCCAAAAAGCGCCTCAGTCAGCGTTTTCGTAGCGATCATTACCAAAGCAAAATCGAAAGCATCAAAAACGCCACTCATCAAAAAGAAAGCCACGCCTATGATGCGCTCAGCGCTGAAGGCAAAGAGTATGATTTGGCGTTGATTTTTCGTCCTTCTGATAATAAGGCCATGTTTGTCCATCCCAGTCAACTGCCTTCAGAGACCAATCTGACGTCAGATGACAACCATCAGCTGGCTGACGATGTGGCTACTGATATAGACAGCCCATCCAGTGATGAGTCCAGTCACGGCCACAAAACCGAGCTGAACAACTTTGTCCAAAAAAATCACATGCAAAAACGGCTCAATCAGCTCACTATTGCACTAGAGGAACTAGAAGACGAAGCCAATGACCAGATAGAGGCGCTGCACCGCACCATTGCACACCGCACCTTGCAGCCATTATTTGACCGTATTCGTGAGCATTTTTCAGCACATCCGCCAGTGCTTGATTATCTACAGCAGGTGTTCGATGACATGGTGGCGCACGTTGAGCGTATCGTTAATGGTGATGATGAAGAGTTTGTCGCTGCGGTGCTCGCCAGCACGCCCAGTCGCTATGCCGTTAACGTGATGGTCAGTCATACAGCAGGCAGCGGCGCACCTGTGGTGTTTGAAGACTTGCCCACGCATTTAAATCTGCTGGGTCATGTTGAGCAAATCACCCAGCTTGGTACTGTGACCACTGATGTGAGTATGATTCGTACAGGGGCATTGCACCGTGCTAATGGCGGTTTTTTATTGCTAGAGGCCAGTCACGTTTTGGAGCATCCTTACGCGTGGCAGGGGCTAAAACGCGCCCTACAATCGCGCAAAATCAAACTCTCCAGTCTGGAGCAAATGCTGACCTTGACGGGTAGCCTATCACTCGCACCTGAGCCGATTGACCTGAGTGTCAAAGTCATTTTGCTTGGCGAAGCGGATCTGTATTATGAGCTGCTTGAGCTTGAACCAGAGTTTGATGCGGTATTTAAAGTTCGTGCTGATTTTCATGATGACGTGGCACGTACCAGTGAACATGAACTGGCGCTGGTGGCCAAAATGGCAGACATCATCGATTATGCCAACTTATATCCTTTTGACAATAGCGCGCAGGCCACACTGCTTGAGCATCTCAGCTTACAGGCAGAAGACCAAGACCGCCTAACGCTGCATAGCGACCGCCTAATCAAGCTGCTGCACGAGTCCAACCGTCACGCCCGCCTTGATCAGCGTCAGATCGTTGATGCCAGCCACGTTACCCAAGCCATCGCTGACATGGATGAGCGTTCAGGCTATTTGCGCGACTTATACTGGGATGAGCTTAAAAATGGTCAGCAACTGATCAATACCCAAGGTCAAGCGGTAGGACAAGTCAACGCTTTAACGGTAGTCAGTTATGCCGATAGCGAGTTTGGCATGCCTGCCCGCCTGACTGCTGTCATCCAGCCCAACACAGGCGCTGGCGAGATTTTAGATATCGAGCGCGACGTGGATTTGGGCGGCAGCTTACATGCCAAAGGCATGCTGATCATGACCAGCTATCTGCGCGCCCTATTTAGCGCGCACCATGCACTGAACTTTAGCGCCTCACTGGCATTTGAACAAAGCTACGCCCATATTGATGGCGACAGTGCCACCGTTAGCGAAGCCTGCGCACTGCTTTCAGCATTGGCAGACGTACCCATTAACCAGTCCTTTGCCATCACAGGCTCCATGAACCAGCTTGGTGAAGTACAGGCGGTGGGCGGTATCAATGCCAAGATTGCAGGCTTTTTTGATGCCTGCCGCGAGCAAGGCCTGACTGAACAGCAAGGCGTGGTTATCCCTATGGCCAACGTCAAACAGCTGATGCTACGCGATGATATTATTGAAGCAGTCAAAGCAGGGCACTTTCACATTTACGGCGTGCGTACTCTGAGTGAAGCGTTAACTCTAATGACAGGCCTGCCTATTGACGATATGAATAAGAAAAAACGCTACCGCAAAGATACCTTGTTTGGCAAAGTGTTGCGCCGCCTCATGCTGTGGGACAACAATCAAGAACTACATGCAGAACCTGTAGAGGAAGAATCTGAAAAAGATAGTGATAAAAAGAAAAAAGCGCGCAAAAAAAAGCGTAAAGCCAAAAACCGTGCTGCCCGTAAACAACAGCGTGCCAAGCAAAAACAAAAACGGCGTCAGCGTCAAACCGATACTCAGCCAGCAGCTAATGAAACTGACACATTTGATGCAGAAAGCGATATGGATACCGATGACTTATCCAAGTCAATATTGGACAGCGGCGCACCATTGAGCAGTGATGACCTAGCATTGGCAAATGACCTACCAAAGGATGAGTCATAAAACGTCGCTAGACGCTACTGCCCTTTTCTGCGATGATAAATGGCTGCACGCTACATCATGGGCAATGGTGCAGCAGCCTTATCTTATCATCACCACCCGTTCACATAGGCTATCTTGTCATGACTGATGAAACCCCTACCGCGCAACTCACAGCAACGCCTCTTGAGGCCAAAACCGCACCTGATAGCACAAGTGCGGCCAGTCGGCACGGCGCGGCGACCACAGCGCGGCAATGGCAAGTGTTGTCCCAGCTACAGCGTAACCGCTGGGTAGGCACCACCCACATCTATGAGCAGCTCATGATGGCAGGCTTTGATATCAGTTTGCGTACCGTACAGCGTGATCTCAACGCCCTTGCCAAACGCTTCCCTATCGAAAAAAATAATGCCAATCCGCAAGGCTGGCGCTGGAAAGATGACGCACCCTTACAAAGCTTGCCGCACATGAACCTATCACAAGCGGTCGCCTTTAACATGGTAGAGGCCAACCTCACCCAACTGCTCCCCCCTGCGATTTTGGACGAGCTGTTTCCGTGGTTTGATTTGGCGCGGCGGCAACTTAAAAACAGCAAAGTGACCCACTCATGGCTGGATCGAGTACGCATTGAGCCTGCCACGCAGCCACTTATCGCGCCGCATATCGACCTTGATAGCAAAGACAATATCTATCACGCATTATTTTATCAGCTACAAATCAAAGCCGCCTATACCCGTAGCAATCAGTCACAAGCCAGCGAATATGTCTTAAACCCCATTGCGATTATTCAGCGCGGCGTCATCATCTACCTGCTGGCCACGCGTATTGATGACCCAGAAGCGATCATTCGCACCTTTGCACTGCACCGTTTTGCCAGTGTTGAGATACTCGATAGCAGCGCTCAAACCCCAGCAGACTTTCAGCTGGATCGTTACTTGGATGCAGGCGGCATGGGCTTTACCCATTCTGTGCTCAGCCAATTGCCCGATCATGGCAAAAACACCCCTGTCGAACTGCACTTTACCGCCAAAGCGGGTAGAAGCTTGACCGAGAGTAAACTGAGTGAAGATCAACGCGTAGATATCAACGAAGATGGCACGCTAACCGTACAAGCAACGGTCAATCTCAACTCGCAGTTGGTTTGGTGGCTACGTGGATTTGGCAAAGGCTTACTCAGTGCCAAGCCAGCCATCTTATATCAAGCCGTGCTGGACGAAGATATGGCTGACGAAACACGCGTGCCATCTACGCATTAATGATAAAAAACAATGATGCCGCATACTATGTGGCTACTATAAAAATAATGAGAACCTAAGGACTTTCATGTCGACGACCGCCCCACTATCATTGGTTTCAGACAATTTATCTGCGCTTGGTCTAAATGCTGACACCTTATATTTTGCCTTGAACTATGAGTTTGATGCCGTGCCCAGCAAGGGCCTACTGGCACGATTTAAGGAAGACCAAGGCAATATGGATCTTGATATCGCTTGTGTGCTTTATGATGCCAACTGCACCATTTCAGATCTGGTCTGGTTTAAGCAGCTTCGCGACAAGGCCGAATCTGTCTGTCATCAAGGTGACAGCTTAACAGGCAAAGATCGCGGCGAGCAGGCACTCTACCGCGCTCCGCTCGATCAAGAGCAAATCCGCCTCTATTTGGCAGATATCCCCGTCAACATCCGTCATCTGGCGCTCCTTGCCAGCTCTTATCACGGTCAGCCGTTTCATACCGTCAAAGCAGGCGAAGTACATCTGAGCGATGATGAAGGCAATCATGCGTTTGATGTCAATCTCAAGCAGTTACCCGCTGATTGCAAAGCGGTTTGGGTCGCCAGTTTGCACCGCGAAGTTGATGACTGGTATTTGACCGTCCACAACTTGCCCTTGTCTGACAAAGATTTGTCAAAAGCGGCGCAAGAGGTGGCTCACGAACTCGCACGAGCCTTACCGACCAGCTAACGTCTTTAGCTACTATAGATAGATTAGGCACAAAAAAGGAGGAGTCAGCGGCTCATCCTTTTTTTATCTTCGCACTTGGGCATTATCATTCGAGCGGCTCACCGCAATGCGGACAAAAGTTTTTCTTATTGACCTCTTTTTCACGTCGCTCCAGCTCTTGCTCACGCAGTACTTGTAATACAATATTTTGCGCCTGCTCTCTATCTAGCCCCAACTCACGGCGTATTTTTTCCACCATACTTTGGTTTTGTACCAGATTAAAATCACCATCGACCAGTAGCTCGCGAAAATGTTGCTCCAGTCCTTCGCGGCGCTGGTTTAGCTCATTGGCAAGACCAGTGGCCAAAATACCTGCAGGCAGTGCCGCCAAACCCACACCCAAAATCGTAATGATAGCACCCAATATTTTACCCGCAGTTGTCACAGGTATCACGTCGCCGTAGCCTACCGTTGTTAGTGTCACCACCGCCCACCACATGGCTTTGGGAATCGACTCAAACACATCTGGCTGGGCATGATTTTCGACCAGATAAATACCACTTGATGCCGTCACAATCATGATGATTAAAATAAAAATCACCGCCTGAAACGAGCCTTTTTCCTTACTGATAACCACCAGTAAGATGCGCATTGACGCAAAATAACGCGTCAGCTTTAAAATCCGAAACAGACGCAAAATTCGTAAGAAACGCAAATCGATACTGACGAAGAAATTCAAAAATGCAGGAGCAATCGCCACCAGATCAATCAATGCAGACGGACTCCTGAGCCAATCCCAGCGCTGTCGCCACGTGGTGTCATCGGGTTTCGCTTCCGCCACGCTCCACAGTCGCAACAAATACTCTATCGAAAACACCACAATAGAAAAGTTTTCAAACCACGTAAAATAGCTTTGGTTCGGGTAATACCATTGATCAACCGATTCTGCAATCACCGCAGCGACATTAGTCATGATTAAAAAAATTAAAAAGTAATCCACGTACCGACTAAATCGAGTGTCATGCTCATCGTTTTGCAGAACGTTGTATACAAAGTGGCGAAAGCGTTTGACGGATTGAAACAGCATGCCATCCCTATACGGTGTAATACCGATATGATTTGAAGTGAAAATAATAATATGGCCGTGTCTGATTTTTTCTAAGCCTATCGTGGTCTACAAACCAAAAATCAGCATAATAATAAACTCAAAACCACATTATGGCGCAATTGAAAACAACAAGATTAGCAGAAAATAGCCATAAATGCTGACATGCCCAAGCGTGGTGGCTACGTTATGAAAAGTTGGAATAATAAATATAGACCAACAATAGCAATAAGATCCCCGTAACACTCAGCCCGATTTGCAATATTCGCTGCTCAGTACGACTGCTATTGATTGAATTATTGGCAGGCACCAGTGACATACCACAGTGGGGACAGTCATTATCCGTCTGACTCAGCAGTATCATGGCGCGTGCATTCGGACACCGCAATGGAGAGTTACTACAATAACCTGCCATAAACATCACTACCTCGATAGTTATTACCAATTTTACCCTAAGGGGATAGTAAAAAACGAATATTATGCTCAGTTTTTCGCAAAAAATATGCCAAAAAGAGCAATAGTAAATATATTGCTACTTTCTCTCTAATCCACTATTTTTTGTATGGAATTAATACTATAATGACAGTAAGGATATCCGATATTACGCCATATCTTTATAGACCAGCCACAAATGTCATCCCTCATTTGTCTGGCTGCTCATCATTTACTACGTTAAGGAACAAAACGATGAAACTACAATCCCTAGTTTTAGCTGCTGCTACTGCCCTTACCATGACTTCTGCCTTTGCGGTTCCAGCAGGTACGTGGTCAGTTGCTGCTGGTGCACACATGGTTGATCCCAAAAGTGACAACGGTACTGTATCTACTGCCTTGGGTAACTTTTCAGTTGATGTAGACAGTGATATTCGCCCCACCATCAGTGGTGAATACTTTTTTGCTGACAATGTCGGTGTTGAGGTATTGGCAGCGATCCCTTTTCATCATGACATTACTTTGACCGCCGCTAATGGTAGTGAGGTTGATGCTAAAACTCAACATCTGCCACCCACCCTATCCTTACAGTACCATTTTGACAACGACATGATGCCTATGAACGTTAAGCCTTTTGTTGGTGTTGGTGTTAACTATACAACCTTTTTCAAGGAAAAAATCTACATTAATAATGTCAAAGCGGATTTAGAGCTTGATGACAGTGTTGGTGTCGCAGGTCATGTTGGACTTGATATCCCGTTATCTGACAGCGAATACTTCCGTATTGATAGCCGCTATATGGACATCAAAACCGATGCCAGCTTAAATGGTGACGACATCGGTGAAGTGGATATCAGCCCTTGGGTATATGGTGTCGCATTCGTTAAACAGTTCTAATCAAGAACCGTATTAGCTCGTTGACATAGATATAAAAAGCCAGCACGCATGCTGGCTTTTTTGTGGCTGGAATTTGCCTATTACCTATAATTAAGCTATCCCCATAAAAAAGACCACCCTAAGGCAGTCTTTTTATTTTATCACGTCCGTCTAATAGCATGACTTATAACAAAATACGGCGTGGATCTGCAAGCAAAGTGGCAACGTAACGGGTAAATACGGCAGCATCAGCACCGTTAATCACGCGGTGATCATAAGACAATGACAATGGCAACATTAAGCGTGGTTCAAAGGCTTGTGTGCCTTTGTTCCATACTGGTTGCATGGTCGCCTCTGAAGCACCCAAGATACCCACTTGTGGCCAGTTGACCAGTGGTGTGAATGCTGTACCGCCTAAGACACCTTGGCTTGAAATGGTAAAGCTAGCGCCTTGCATGTCTTTGGTGGTGAGTTTTTTGTCACGGGCTTTGCCTGCAAGCTCACCAATTTCGATCGCGATCTGCTTAATACCTTTGTCCTGTGCATTTTTAATCACAGGAACCACTAGGCCATCATCGGTCGCCACCGCAATACCCATATTCACGCTTTTGCGCAAAATAACTTGCGTATTGTCATCACTTAAGTGACTGTTAAAGCGTGGATGCTGAGTCAAGGCGTAAGCCGTTGCTTTCACGATAAAGGCCAAAATGGTCAAGCCAATACCTTGCGCTTTCATACCGCCTTTTAGCTCGCCACGTAATTTTTCAGTTTCGGTAATGTCTGAAACATCAAATTGCGTCACTTGTGGTAGATAGGTATTGTAGTTCAGCTGCGGAATAGACACTTTTTGCAAGCGGCTTAAGTCTTGGGTTTCTGTTTCACCCCAAATCTCAACATTGCCCATATCAGGTAGCTTTGGTAAACCTGAGCTGGCCACAGCCTGAGGGGCTGGCGCTGCTTGCTGCGTGGTCAAACGGTTTTTGACATGAGCGAATAAATCTTCTTTCAAGATACGATCATTAACCGCTGAGCCAATCACTTGTGTGATATCAACTCCAAGCTGGCGTGCCAGCTTACGTACCGCAGGACCTGCATAAACGTCGGTCAATTTTTCATTAACTTCCGCTTCACTCAGCTTTTTATCCGCAGATACAGGGGCAGCACTGGTGCTTGGCGCTGGTGCTTGTTTTGGCTCGCCTGTTGGTGCTGGCTGCGCCTTGCTTTCAGTCTTGCTGTCGGCTTTGGCAGCAGGTTTGTCGGCCTTAGCTTCTTTTTTGGCATTGTCTGCTTTAGGCGCAGGTTTTGCGCTACCTGCTGCTTTAATGACAATGAAGTCTTGACCATTGGCAACCATATCACCTGCGCTGATCAAGATTTTTTCGACCACGCCAGCTTCTGGTGCAGGCACTTCAACCGATGCTTTGTCAGATTCAATCAGTAAAAGAGAATCGTCCGCTGCCACTGTATCACCAACGCTGACCATGATTTCAGCCACTTGCGCTTCATCAACACCAAGGTCTGGTAGTGCGTGCGTGGTTGATGCGCCTTCACCCGCATTATCATTGGTGTCATCTTCTGCGTCGGTGGTGTCTTCAGCAGGCGCTTCTTCGGCACGGTCATCGGCTTGTTCTGGCGCGGACGTGTCTTCAGCACTGTTGTCAGCATCATCACTGGCATCTGCGCTATCCACTTCAATCAGTACCATACCTTCACTGACATTGTCGCCAACGGCCACACTGATTTTAGTTACTTTACCAGCAGCAGAGCTTGGTACTTCAACAGAAGCCTTGTCAGACTCTAGTAGGACGATGTTGTCATCTTTTTCGATAACATCACCCACAGCAACCATAATCTCGCTAACTTCGGCGCTCTCCACACCCAAATCGGGGGCTTTAATCTCCATCCTATTTCTCCTTATTTATTGGTTTTATTCTTTGACGTCATCATCATTGAGTAAAGCTGCGTCGGCCTGATCTTCAGCGCGACCTTCAGTGGTGATTTCATCGTCATCTTCGCCAACAAATTCAGGGACTGGGTTTGGGTTGACCTTTTCAGGCGCTGGCGCTGGTGCATCTGGGAAATGGTCATAATGTGGCTGCTGCTGCCATGCTGGCGGCTGATCCACATCGATATCAAAACTTGAGATAGCGTCTTTAACCAAACGCATTTCAACTTCGCCTTCATCAGCTAAGCGCTTGAGCGTTGCAACCACAATGTGTTCGGCATCAACATTAAAGAAGCTACGCAGTTGTTCACGTGAATCTGAGCGGCCAAAGCCATCTGTACCAAGCGTGGTATAAGGACGGTTGTCTGGTAACCAGCCACGGATTTGCTCTGAATAGTTACGCATATAGTCAGTAGCAGCAACCACGATACCTTCATGCGGCGCGAGCTGCTCGGTTACCCAAGGTACGATCTCTTCTTCCATTGGATGTAAGCGATTGTAGTCATCACAGGCCATACCATCACGGGTCAACTCGTTGAAGCTGGTCACACTCCATACGTTAGAGGTGATATTGAACTCTTCTTTCAAGATCTTAGCCGCTTTTTGTACTTCACGTAAAATAACCCCTGAACCCAGCAGCTGTACTTGTGTGGATCCATTGTCTTCTAGCAGATACATACCACGCTTGATACCTTCTTCCGCGCCTTCTGGCATGGCTGGCTGCTCGTAGTTCTCGTTCATCAGAGTCAAGTAGTAATAAACACGCTCACCTTCGCCATACATACGGCGTAGGCCATCATGCACAACCACAGCTAACTCGTAACCGAAGCAAGGATCATAAGTCACGCAGTTTGGTACCACGTTAAATAGAATTTGTGAATGACCATCTTGATGCTGTAAGCCTTCGCCATTTAGCGTTGTACGGCCAGCTGTCGCACCAAGCAAGAAGCCCTGCGCCTGACAGTCACCTGCCGCCCACGCCAAGTCACCGATACGCTGGAAGCCAAACATAGAGTAGTAGATGTACATCGGAATCATCGGTAACGCGTTCACAGAGTAACTGGTCGCCAAAGCAATCCATGCACTCATCGCACCCGCTTCGTTGATACCCTCTTCTAACATATGACCATCGATGGCTTCTTTATAGCCCATCAAGGCTTCGCTGTCTTCAGGCGTGTAAGTTTGCCCTGCCGCAGAGTAGATACCCAACTGACGGAACATGCCTTCTAGACCAAAGGTACGCGCCTCATCCGGTACGATAGGTACCACACGATCTTGAATGTCTTTGTTTTTCAGCATCGCTGACAAGAGACGAACAAAGACCATAGTCGTCGACTGCTCTTTACCATTACTGCCTTTTAATACGCGATCAAAGATAGACAGCTCAGGAATATTTAGCGGAATATGACCACTACGGCGGTTTGGCAAGTGACCACCCAAGGCCTCACGACGGCCTTTGAGGTACTTCATTTCTACCGAGTTTTCATCTGGACGATAAAACGGTAGCGTTTCTAGCTGCTCATCGGTGAATGGCAAGTCAAAACGGTCGCGGAAATACATCAGCGCTTCCATATCCAACTTTTTGATTTGGTGTGCTTTGTTGACTGACTGTGCTTGCTCAGACAGACCATAGCCTTTAACCGTCTTAACCAAAATAACCGTCGGTTGACCTTTGGTTTTCATCGCTTCACTAAAGGCGGCATACACTTTCATTGGATCGTGGCCACCACGATTCAAGCGCGTAATGTCTTCGTCAGACATGGCATCAGCCATCTCTTCAAGTTCAGGATATTTACCAAAGAACTCTTTGCGAGTAAATTCAGGGCTACGTGTCTCGTATAGCTGGTATTCGCCATCGACGACCTCTTCCATACGATGTTTTAGGACACCTGTCTCATCATTTGCCAGCAGCTTGTCCCACTTACCGCCCCAAATGACTTTAATGACGCGCCAGCCTGCACCGCGGAAGACCGATTCCAGCTCTTGGATAATTTTACCGTTACCACGCACAGGCCCATCTAGGCGCTGCAAGTTACAGTTGATCACCCAGATCAGATTGTCTAATTTTTCACGACCCGCCAAAGAGATGGCACCCAAGCTTTCTGGCTCATCCGTCTCGCCATCACCCAAGAATGCCCAGATTTTACGGCCTTCTTTTTCTAATAATTTACGGTTTTCCATATAACGATGGACATGAGCATGGTAGATCGACATGATCGGCCCTAAGCCCATCGATACCGTTGGAAACTGCCAGTAATCTGGCATTAGGTACGGATGCGGATAACTAGATAGACCCTTACCACCGACTTCACGACGGAAATTATCCAGCTGGTCTTCATTTAAACGACCTTCTAAGTAAGAACGCGCGTAGATACCTGGTGCTGAGTGACCTTGATAATAAATCATGTCACCACCGAAGTGATCGCTTGCCGCACGGAAGAAGTGGTTAAACCCTGTTTCATAAAGGGTCGCACTAGAGGCGAATGAGGACAGGTGACCGCCCAAATCGTCGTCGTTTTTGTTGGCACGCATCACCATTGCCAAGGCGTTATAACGAATAAGGGCGCGAATTTTGCGCTCGATACCCAAGTCACCTGGGTACATTGGCTCATCTTCGACAGAAATGGTGTTTACGTAGGCGGTGTCTAGACGGTTAAATGGCAGGCCTTCTTGGACGGCCATGTTATAAAGCGCTTTTAGCAAAAACTGTGCGCGATCCTTATCAGCATGTTTAATGACGGACTCAAAAGCCTGCAGCCACTCTTGGGTTTCAGTGCTGTCATCATCCTTATAGTAATTCATCTGTGCTAATCCTTTTTGTCAATCATGCCTGTACAATAACAGGGTTATGGAATGGAGTATCAGACAACGGTTTACTTATCCACGTCCTTGCTGTTTTAAGTAGTGTATTGTCTAAAGTGGTCTGTATTGTCAATAAGACAATACAAACGATCAGGAAGTGACCTTACGAGAGTACACAGTCTATGCTATCAATGTCAGTATAGCCATGTGTCGCTGGTAGTATCTGTTTTGTGTAACTATTTAAGAAATTACGGCAAGCTATTATAAACACTTATTGTAAAAATGTTTATGGCTGTGGAGAAATGGTAATATAACAAGTATTTTTCAAAAAAATAGTCGTTAGTTGTTTTGAAAATGCCTTTGCGACAGCCTGCTATCAAACCATCTTAGCATTATTCTCTCTTTATACCACCCTGACTGATGAAAGGTTTTAGTCAAAAATTGCTGAGGTTCGTCTCCTACCTTATCCCTTCATCATCTAAAAACAACCACTAGTGGTATTCGCTCTGCTTTTGTCTCCATCACCGCCTATCATTGTATAAAATAAAATATTAACCCCTCATTGCTATTGGTTAGTCTCCTTAAAGGGTGTCTTATTTTGGGCTTATACTATGAATAAGGTTTATCGGTTTATGCCACTGCCACACTCGATACATTTTGGTGTTACATATCACTATTTAAACATGCTTATTGCTACAGTGATGTTACTACTGGTTAACAATGCATCTTTTGCAGCCACTCCGAACCCTGGCGCGACCTGTCCTGCTGGGGCAGCTCAAGGCAGTTTTGTTAGTAGTGATTATAATAACTTGGTCGCTAGCAGTAGCAACAATAACTATTTTAATGTGGCGGGCAATGCTTCTGGCAGTATTCCACTTCAGATGAAAATGACAGTTACAGAGTCGAGTATCAACAATATTAATGACACTTTCAGTGCGGTCAACAATTCAGTCGTTGTTGGTAGAAACTTTCCTAGTGCAAACGACTATACAGACCTGACCTTAAATTTTCGTAATAGTACGACCCAACAACCTATCTACTTAACCAACGTTGCTATGAGTGCCTTTGACGTTGACTATTCAAATAATGGCAGTAGCCTATTTGATGATTATGTACGCATTACGGGTGTTACCCAGAATGGCTCTATTATCGATGGCACATTGCAAAATATAGCGGGATCAAATGTCGCTTACCCTGGTGGATTGAACAATACCACTACTTTTAACTGCGCATCAAGAGACCTAGATACCCGTTGCCAAGGTTCCATTCAGTTCTCACAAGCTGTCAGTACCGTAACCGTTCGCTATACAAACAATACCAACTTTATTACTAGCAACCCCACTAGTCAGGAAATACAACTGCGTGTTGATAATTATTGTTACGTCCCACCTCCATCTTCTTATAGCATCACTAAAGATGATGGCATTAACAGTGTTGGTACAAATAATACGACCACCTATATTATCAAGGTGACTAATACGGGTGAGACAGCATTAACGAATATTGTGCTAAAAGATCCTGTTGCTACAGGTCTGATTAAAGAAAATAACGTTACCTGTGATGCGACAGATAATACTAATACTTGCATTACGGCACCCACTAAAACGCAGTTAGAAAGTACAAATGGTTTTACTATACCGAGTCTTGCGGTAGGTAGAACTTATAGTATCAAAGTGCCCACTAAAGTGACAGCATCTGAGGGATCAACCGTCACCAATACTGCTACCATAAAGACCAGCAATCTAGATTTAAAAAGTGCCAGTGATAGCAACAGTGTTGGCTCTGTGTTTTCTGGTGGTTCTTCTAACACGCCAGCTACGTGTCCAAGTGGGCATAAAATGTATTACCTTGGTGCTAATCCACCGTCCTTTAGTCCTATAAACTCCCAACCGCTGGACTGGACTACTGGAAACCTATCAAGGACTTTTACATTTGCAGAGTCCACAGGTAATAAAACATTTATTATTAGCTTCGATAATTTGAGAAACTTGAATAGTAGTGGAGGTACCCCTCCTTATTTTGGCTCTATTAATGGTGTCACAACGTCAGCTATTAACTTACGACACAACTCGCCTAGCGCTGAGACTAACCATGAACTAAACATCCGTGTCAACCGCCCTGTTAGTAAGACAGGCTACAAAGTACAAGACTTAGATTCTACAATTATTTCAGGTGAGATTCCTTACGTAGAACAGGTCGATGTCTCTACTAATGGTGGTCTACTCACTTTCAACGAAATTTTTCATACGATCAATTCTAATAGAAATATTGTTACTGCTATCAGAGAAAGGAACTGCGGCGTTGGCGAGTGTACCATCGATGCAACTTGGGGTTACAACACAACCAATACGCCTTTAAATCTAAAACATAGCAATACGTTCACTGAAAGAAATAGTACACATGTTGTCGGCTACTCCGACTTCTATTTTTGTCTTGCACCGCCCAAAGTAGTGATCAACAAAGCCTTGACGGGTACGCGAGTCAACGACACCGCAGGCAACCGCGATCAGTTCACCATCAGTGTCAATAACAGCGGCACACCCCTATCCAGCTTTGAAACCATAGGCTCAGGGCAAAACATCACTAATAACAGCGGTGCCATTACCTTGGCTGAGAATACCACCTATACCATCACCGAGCGCGTGACCAGTAGCGCGGCTGGTGATATTGCCAACTACAGTGCCACTTATGCCTGTAACAATAACACTGCAGGTAGTAATACTGTTATGCCGACCTCAGCAATGACTTATGATCCAGCCGCAAAAACCCGCTCTTTTACCCTATCTAACGTGGCTTATGGTGACCAGGTCACCTGTACCATTACCAACAGCCCTGCCAGCTACACCTTTTCAGGGATTGTGTTCAATGACAATGGCGGTATCACGGCCAGTAGCGCCACTCAGTACGACACCTCTGCCACCTTTACCAGCAACGCCAACTACGCCAATGGCCTCTTTGATAGCAATGAGAACGGCATCTTTGCCAATGGACTGCAAGTCAGATTGACCGATTGTAGTGGCAACATCCTAGCCGCCAGCCCAAGCAATCCGCAAACGGTCTCAAATACCAGTAGCACGTTAGGACGATATAACTTTAACGTCTCGTCCAGTGTACTCAGTGGTAAAACCAAAGTCTGTTTGATTGAAATTGAGCCTTCTGACTGGGCCTATACAGTCGATACCAACATGAATACAAGAGAGGTGACGTTAGTGGCCAATACTTATAACTACAGTACGGCAAAAGACACTTCTGGCGCTATCATACGTAACCTAGACTTTGGCGAGCTAAAACCTCAGAATGCGCCGTTAGTCCTCAAAAAATACCAATATGTTCATCAATGCGATGATGCGTTGGATTATACTGCTGTACCCAGCGGTACAGAGCAGCCGACTACTGGCTTTAGTGTCAACCCTGCCAGCGATATCGAACCTGAGAACTGTATTGCTTATAAAGTCGAGGCCTATAATCGTGGACATATCGAATTGACAGACGTACAAATCACCGATGAACTGCAACTGACACCAGTCAAGTCAGTGTTTCGCTTGCCCAGTCCGCTGGGTGTGCCAGCCAGTATTTATCAAGGCAGCAATACGTCAGCGGTCATCGGCAGCAATGGCACCATCGTCTCTGACATCTTTAATCTAAGCAAAGCCACAACATCCAACCCAACCCAAGCCACACTTTATTTTAACAGCAAATACGGTAAAACAAATGTCGATTAAAAAACCAACCGCTTATCCGCCTTATAGCCAAAAGTATAGTTAATGTAACTGGTTATTTACCGCTAATACAATCTATTGTGTTACCTATCTTGTTGTTAATGACGCCTTATATTTTTCCTGTAATAATGCAGTTACCTTGATTTCACTACTCAAGGTCGCTGTATTTTTTTGCACATGGAACAGGATTTTTTATTAAAAATTGATTTTGAAAAGGTCATTAACGACCTGATTGCAAACTACTATGTAACTTTACGTAAAAAAATTAAGGAACTTATGTTCTCTAATTTTGCGGTTTCTGCTGTCTTTTTTTTGCCTAAAAGCAGATAAACGAGACACACGTTACCGATTTAGGAAGTCAGCAACCATTGATGCATAGCACCAATGGCAGGATCTCTATTTTTAAAATTTTGTGTTTTACCTGTGCCTACCAAGTGATTGCCGATGAGCGGCAGTCCTTCTATACCATCATTTAACTGCTTATAAGGTGAATAACTTTGCCAGCATGGAGTCCGAAATGAAATCAAATACTTTCAATTACAGCCTGTTAGCACTGGGTATTACTGCTATTTTGGGGCTTTCCACAAATGCTATGGCAGTCACCACACAATCTGCACAAGCCACAGCGTCTATCAACAACATCGCCAGCGCTACTTATAAAGTAGGTAGCGAGCAGCAAACGCCCGTCAATTCAAATACGGTTACCATCAATATCTCAGAAACCGCTGCGTTTTCACTAACCGCCACCAATGCTGATGGCACCAAAGACGACAATAAAAATGAAAATCTATCTGTTGTTCCAAAAGGTACGGTCGTCTTTACGCATACATTAGAAAATACAGGTAACCTGACTGATGTATACACCATGACACTGGCACAAGATGGCTCAACGCCAGCAGATACGGCTGACTATGATCTGTCCAATACGACCGTCAGCTATACCATCTACAATCAAGACGACACGGTTTCTGCAACCGTTTCAGGTCAGACTACCAGCACATTTAACGCAACCCCTATTGAGCTAACAAAAGGGCAACGGGCTGAAATCTCAGTCAATGCGAAGACCAGTGGCAATAAAGGCGGAGATACACAAAACCTTACTTTAACAGCATCGAGCGAGTATTTGACCAACGACAGCACGCCTGATAATGATAGTGTGACCAATACTGACTACGCCATCACTAGGCTACCTGTCTTTAATATCGTCAAATCTGTCTCAGACACGTTAGATTTGAACGATCCCAACGATACGGCCACTTATACCATCACCGTAACCAATGACGACCGTGCTGATTACGCAGTAGACGCCACTGACCTCACGATTATTGACAACCTACCCCTTGGTCTAAAACTGGTCGAAGGCTCCACCTCTATATCACAAGGCAACGCCATCGAAAATACCAATGGCGCGGGCACTGGCACAACGCTCGATGGCTTTGAAATAACTGGCGTAAACTTGGCAGTGGGTGACAGTATCACCGTCACCTATCAAGTACAAAAGGATGCCAATGAAGCCTTGGCCCAAAACACCATCAACCATGCCAGCGTTGAATATGTGCTAGACAATAACGATCCTGATACGGCTAATGAGGTCTTGCGTGACAGTACCGATTCTACTAATGAAAATGCCAATGATTATTACGTTACGGATGAAGAAAGTACCGATGGTAATACGCCCAATCCGATAAGCGGCGACTCCACTATGCCACTGACCGCTAACAAACGTGCATTAACCCTATCTGGTAGCGCCACCAAAGAAATACCCAACACATCTAGTGCGACAACTGAAGCCACATACCAGACAGTGATTACCAATACAGGTAAAGAGGTTGAAGGTGACAGTGCAGGCGAAGTCACCTTTACGATCACTGAAGGCAATAATGCAGATATCAGCCTAAATGGTGACGTCACCATCACCTATGATGCTGATGGCACAGGTGGTAATGCACCTGCTAGTGCCGTTACCATCACAGCCGTGAATGGGGTTTATGATATCAATAGCGCATTGCCTACGGGTATGGCGCCTGACAGTACGGTTACCATTACCTATAACATGGCCTCAACGCAAGCCACTATAAATGATACTGAGACCACCACAGTACAGTTGGTGCCAGGTGGCGTTGATGCGCCTGCTGACAATGGTAACTTCGTCGTTATCAATACCACTGAGGTACACGGGCTGACACTACAAAAAAACCAAGCCTTGGATGCCAACTGTGATGGTACGATCGAAGGCTCTTTTGTGGATACCGCTTTATCAGCTGATCCAAGCGAGTGTGTGATCTATCAAATCGTCGCCACCAGTGGTTTTGATAACTTGGATATTACAGATCTGCTGATCTATGATACGACCAGTCGTTTTTCGAATAAGGCCTCTTACGTCTCAAATAGTGGCACCATCACGGTGAGCAGCAACGACTCTGTCGCCAGCAACCCTGTCAACAACGATGCCGATAACACAGACATCAATGAAGCCGCTGTTTATACCACGGTAAATACGCTAAAGGCGGGCGATGTGGCTACGCTGACGTTCGCCATTCAACTTGACGCATCGGGTGCAGCGCAATAGCCCAAAAGGCAAACATCCTACCTATAAGGTATTCACTCTAGGGCGTGTCCTCATTTTGAATACGATGATAACAATGAGGACACATCCTAAATTACAGGTCTATAAACCATGGTGTTTATAGGCCTTTTTTGTGTCAGCGTGCTTTTCACTCAGCTCGTTTTTTGTTCATAGCCAAGCGCTCTTAATCACATCTCCCAGCCCAGCCCTCTTTAATGTGTACTACTTTATTTACTATAAAAATAGGCAATTGTTTAATAAAAATGGTAGATTTAAATATTTGCTAGCCAATAAATATAAAAACAACTGCTCATAGTATCAATGTTTGCCTCAGCATTTTTGAACGATAACGCCAACAACCCGAAAAAAAATTCTAGTCTTTATCATCATTATTGATTAATATGAGATAGAATCCTTTTTTTTGTATTTAAACGGTTAATTGTTGTGTCAGTTTAGAGACATTTTTATTTTGGGATACCTTTATGGATAACGTTTATAACAGATCGTTCTTACTTAGATCGCGCTTGCATAATATGGCACGCCGTCATATCGGTACGACTGTTATTTTTACGTCCTTACTATTGTTTAGCAATACCGTATTTGCGGCGGCGTCTTGTCCATCACAGCAGCGCCTATATTATATCGGTGCCACGCCACCAAGCTCGGCATATAGCACGCAGTCATTATCAGGCTGGGTTTCTGGTAATACTTCTCGTACCTATACGTTTTCAGAAGCCTCTGGTGATAAAAATGTCACAATTAATTTCCCACTTTTTTTGGATCAATATACAACCTATATAGAACAGCCACCATATTACGGCACGTTGACTGGCGCCACTCTAAACGCCATCACTATGATACATAATTCGACACCAACCAAAATCAATCATAGATTGGATGTGACGATCAACAGACCTATCACACGAGCAGGATATATCATCCAAGATATTGACTCAGCAAAGAATGCTGATGATGCCGTTCCCTATCAGGAAGCCGTCAATGTGGCTTCCACAGGTGGCAAGCTGACCTACAATCCAGCTTTTCATACCATTAATGCAAATTTGGATATGGTCACCTCTATTTTGCGTATTGCTTGTGATAACAATAACAGCACCTACGCGTGTCCCATTGAGGCGACTTGGGGTGCCAAAGCAGCCAACAGCCCGTTGTCGTTGGTACATAGTAACGAGTTCAGCCAATATAATGGCCCACATGTCTTGGGATATTCAGACTTTTATTTTTGTCTGGCGCCGCCAAAAGTGACGGTTAATAAGCAGCTAAGCGGTACGCGTTTTAATGATACTAGTGGCAATCGCGACCAGTTCACCATCAGCGTCAATAACGGTGGCACATCACTAGCCAGCTTTGCAACCACAGGCTCTGGATCAGGTGTTACCAATAACAGTAGTGGCGCCGTCAGTCTGGCGGAGAATACCAGCTACACGATCACGGAGAGGGTGACGGGCAGCACAAATGGGGATATTGCCAATTACAATGCCAGCTACACCTGTACCAATAGCTCAACGGGAAGCGCAACGGTCATGCCAACAATAGCAATGACCTATAACGCTACCGCCAAAACACGCTCATTCACTTTGTCCAATGTGGCGTATGGTGATGATATCAGTTGTACCATCACCAACAGTCCAAAATCTGTTTTTGATGGCGGCTCAGCACTGACCCCAGCGTCTTGCCCTGCAACTCATCGTATGTATTATATTGGCGCTGCGGCACCAAGCAGTGCTTATAGATCACTGCCGCTGTCTGGTTGGACTGCAGGGGCGACCAGTAGAGAATATGCGTTTACTAATGGCCCAACCTTTACGTTGAATTTTACATCCATACTGGACTTGTATACGCAGTATACCCAGTCGTCACCTTTTTATGGCGATATTGCTAATGCCTCGCAAAATGCCATCAACTTGATACACGACTCAACCTCAAACAGAACCAACCACATCCTAAACGCGACCGTCAACAGACCTGTCTCAAAGCTAGGCTTTGTGATACAAGATGTGGATTCTACCGATAATGGCTCGCAGGTACCTTACCGAGAGCAAGTCGATGTGTCAGGGTCTGCAGGGGTATTAACCCACAATACCACTTATCATACGATCAACGCTGCTAACAATATTGTCACTTCCGTTAGCGGACTCAACTGCAACACCGTTGGTGCTTGCTCCATCAATGCCACTTGGGGCTACAAAGCCGCTAATAGCCCTTTTCGGTTGCTACACAACAATATTTTTAGTCAATATGATTCGCCGCATGCGGTCGCCTACTCCGACTTTTACTTTTGTATGGCACCGCCCAAAGTAGTGATCAACAAACAGCTGACTGGCAACCGTGTCAATGACACTGCAAGCAATCGCGATCAGTTCACCATCAGTGTCAATAACGGCGGTACACCCCTATCCAGCTTTGAAACCACAGGCTCAGGTCAAAATATTACCAACAGCAGCGGCGCCATTACCTTGGCTGAAAATACCACCTATACCATCACCGAGCGCGTCACCAGCAGCGCTATGGGCGATATTGCCAACTACAGTGCCACTTATGCCTGTACCAACAGCACCTCAGGCAGCACAACAGTCATGCCCACTGCCGCGATGACTTATAATGCAAGCAACAAAACTCGCTCGTTTACCTTATCTAACGTGGCTTATGGCGACCAGATCACTTGTACCATTACCAACAGCCCTGCCAGCTACACCTTTTCAGGGATTGTGTTCAATGACAATGGCGGTATCACGGCCAGTAGCGCCACTCAGTACGACACCTCTGCCACCTTTACCAGTAACGCCAACTACGCCAATGGCCTCTTTGATAGCAATGAGAACGGCATCTTTGCCAGTGGACTGCAAGTCAGATTGACCGACTGCAGTGGCAACACCCTAGCCGCCAGCCCAAGCAATCCGCAAACGGTCTCAAATACCAGTAGCACGTTAGGACGCTATAACTTTAACGTCTCACCCAGTGCGCTTAGTGGTAAAACTAAAGTATGCCTAGTCGTCGTGGAACCAGCTGGCTGGGATTATGTGGTCGATACCACCACAGACACCAGAGAGGTGACGTTAGTGGCCAATACTTATAACTACAGTACGGCAAAAGACACTTCTGGCGCTATCATACGTAACCTAGACTTTGGCGAGCTAAAACCTCAGAATGCGCCGTTAGTCCTCAAAAAATACCAATATGTTCATCAATGCGATGATGCGTTGGATTATACTGCTGTACCCAGCGGTACAGAGCAGCCGACTACTGGCTTTAGTGTCAACCCTGCCAGCGACATCGAGGCGGGCAACTGTATTGCTTACAAGGTAGAGGCTCACAATCGCGGCCATATTAATATCACAGACGTACAAATCACCGATGAACTGCAACTGACACCAGTCAAGTCAGTGTTTCGCTTGCCCAGTCCGCTGGGTGTGCCAGCCAGTATTTATCAAGGCAGCAATACGTCAGCGGTCATCGGCAGCAATGGCACCATCGTCTCTGACATCTTTAATCTAAGCAAAGCCACAACATCCAACCCAGCCCAAGCCACACTTTATTTTAATAGCAAATACGGAGCCACCAACGATGCCCCATAGGCCTTGACCGCCGCGTCAACAAAGCGTCAATTTTTACGCTTCTGACCTGCCTTTAGTCATAACCAAATCGCGATTCATCCGTTATTTGGTGTCTTTTTGTATCTACTGTGCCAGTATGTTTGGCATAATATTTGCTCATATCGATTTATAACTTTTTTCTATTTTGATTCAAACACATGTTAGAGCCACTCTAACCAAGGAGTACAACGTGAAATCATTTAAAACGTTACAGTACGCTATTATTGGCACTGCCCTATGTACAGGGGCGGCGCACGCTGAAGATGCGTTGAAAATGGATTTAGTAGCGAACCAAGTCACACAAAATGCCGATGGCAAAACCACTTACACGCCAGTACGTACTGCGCCTGCAGGCACTGTCATTCAGTACAAAGCGACCTACACCAACACGATCAACCAAAGTATTAGTGATCTAGCAGTGACGCTTCCCATTCCTGCAAACATGACATTCACTGGTAGCGCGATGCCTGCCAGTGCTCAAGCCAGTATCGATGGTAAAAACTATGCTGACATGCCGTTGATGCGCAAAGTGAATGGCAAAGTTGTGAAAGTCCCTTTATCAGAATACAAGTCACTACGCTGGAATATCCGCTTACTTCCAGCCAACAAATCCGCCGATGTCTCATTAAACGCGACAGTAAATTAACCTTTTTATTCAGGAGTAGATGCAAATGAAAAACCAGCTATTTAACCGCTCGTTATTGACTGTCGCCGTGGTCGCAGCGATGGGTATGACGATGACTGCCAACGCCGCTGACGTCACTTATGATGCCGCCAATGCCTTTACCGTAAATAACAAAGCCTCTGCCACCTATACTGTGGATGGCAATGCCACACAGCAGACCGCTGAGTCAAACGAAGTCACCATCTCTGTCTCTGAGACGGGCGCGTTTAGCTTAGTCGCGACGGTTCTTGATGGTGATAACAATCAAGACACCAACGCCGATCTTGCAATCGATCCAGAAGACGGCTCAACGGTTGAGTTCACACACACGTTAACCAACGATGGTAACGTGGCTGACACCTACACCATTGAGATCGAAAATGGCGCAAGTGATAATTTTGATTATGATATTACGAACACAACCATCAGCTATCAAATAAAAGATGCCTCAGGTGTTAACGTTGGTACCGAAGTCACTATCGCCAACAATGGCAGCATTACGCTAGAAGCCCGTCAGTATGCTGAGATCGTCGTAAGCGCAGAAGCAGCCTCAGCTCGTGTACTTGGAGAAACAGGGGTGTTGAACGTTGCAGCGACCAGTACCTATCTAAGCGGCAAAAACCAAAGCGCTACTGCCAGTAATACCGACAGTGCTGTCACCACCACACCTGTGTACGGCATTACTAAGTCTGCCCAGACCAACTTAGGAAACAATCGTCTTGATTTGAACAACTCAGACGCTTATATTGACTATACCATCACGGTAGAAAACCAAGGTAATGCCGATGGTACCTCAGTGCGCATCACTGACGCTCTACCTGAAGGGTTGGTTGCCATCAAAAGTGGTGAAGCCAACTATGTCGCCCCCACAGTGACAGCAGGTGGCAATCCTATCGGTGGCGCCAGTACCACCAATACCGCTAACATTTCTGCTGATGGCAAGACGGTGACAGTAACCGGACAAAACATCAAGCAAAATGAAATCATCACCTTGACCTTCCGTGCCAAAGCGTCAGCCACAGCCGCTGTAGGTGGTGAATTTAATAACTATGCGGTGGTTGAAGACGATGTCAATGATGATGGCACATTTGACTTAGTTGACAGCTCGGGTGGCACCAGTGACACCAGTGTCACTGAAAATACTTACGAAAACCCAGCCACACCTGATGATGGTGCCGATGACAATACCGATGCCAAAGTCACCCCAGCAGCTCAAACGCGTGACCTGACGATCAGCACACCTGATAATAAAGAAGTGGCGCTACAAAGCGACAGCACTTACGTCTATACCATCACCAACGCAGGCTCCGACATTACCGAAGCCAATGACCAAGATGAAGTGTTCTTCACCATCGATCCGACTGCTGACAATGCCGACATTACCATTGGTAGAGTATTCGTCGATGCCAACGGTAACGGTGCCTTTGATGCTGGCGAAACAGTCTTGACAGCCAATGCAAGCAACCAGTATGACCTAAACGATGCGGCACCTGCTGGCCTCGCGCCAAGTACGACCGTCGTGATCGGTGTTGAAGTCACTGCCAATGGCTCAGGCAGCAACCTCGGTACCGATAGCGCTATTGGTACTTTTGAAAACATGACCGTCACGGTATCACCGGTGACCACGGTTGACGGCACAGCAGCGCCATCTGATGCGGCCACAACGACGACAACAACAATGCAGGGTATTGATTTATTCAAATATCAGGCGGTTGACACCTGTACCACAGTACCAACTGCCATTGCTGATTCAGCTTGGGTCACCACCTCGATTTCTGGGGCCGTTGCTGGGGCCTGTGTCTTCTACAAGCTAGAAGCTACCAATACGTTCACCAGTACCAGCATATCAGGTGTTGCTATTGCAGATACGTTAGCTTCTACCCTCACGTATCAAAACAACTTTAGCTCTGAGACGTCAATCAACTCACCAGCAGCCTCTGATGATACATCAGGTAATGTTGTTGGCGGTACGTTCGCCACATTAGCACCAACAGAAACAGGTACTATTTATTTCTCAGCGCAAATCTCTCAAACAGGTACCAACTAAGTCACTATAGCCTTAACTACTGATTATTCTATTTATGGTGTTTTTCTGATGCAAGGTTAGAGAAACACCGATTTGTCTCATATCAATACTGTGTGTTGATACATTATTTTTTTTCATAAGTGGGATTACTGATTATGCTTGAAGTCGTTTCCTCGACTCGTAACAATCGTTATCACATTGGTGTGCTCACAACCTTAGCCGCCTCTATGCTACTTATGCAAGCAAATACTACCCATGCGGCAAACCGCTCAGATATCGTCAATATTGATAATATGGCTGAAGTCAGCTATACCAAAGATGGGGTTACACAGCTACAAGGCGTATCAAATAAGGTTAACGTTCAAGTATATACGCTACCCAAATATGACATCTCCTTGACGCAACCTGCACTACAGACCATAGATGCTGGTAACACCGCCACTTGGGTAAACGTCTTGTCTAACAATGGTACTTTGGATGAAACCATTGCCCTAAGTTATGACTATCCAAGTGCCATATCTAACTTTCAGGTGTATCAGGATACCAATAAGAACGGTATCGTGGATGCGGCTGATACCGTACTGACTAATGTCAACCAAATCAAAATCGGTCAGGGTGAAAGCATCCAACTGATCGTACAAGCATTGATAAGCGCCAGTACGCTTGGCGATGATATCGCTGATATCAAGATCGGTGCTGTGGTCTTAGAAGATCCGTCTGTGACAGCCACTGCAACCGATAGCGTGGCCATCATTGAACCGGGTATTGGGTTTATGACGCCCAATTTTACCGATGACAAAACCAACGCCCAAGTGAGCGAAATGCTCTATGTCGAAGCCAGCTATGCTGGATGTAATGTGCAGGCAGACAAGCAAGATCAAGTTTGGGTCAACATCACCTCAACAGCAACAGATGATACTTATGCTCTAAAAGCGATCGAAACGGGCAACAATACAGGCAAATATCACCTCACTGCACCGACTGAGAACAATGCCAATACGATCGTAGATGACACGGTCCAAACCATCAATGGCGACATGCTGCAAGCTGACTTGGTGGCTTGTATTGATTCGTCTGTAGGTCTCGACGAAACGCCGACGCAAAGTGACTTTACCGCCAGTATCAGTGGTTATGTCAGCCAAGTCAGCATGATTAACAACTCGGCAAGTCTACAAGTCATCAAAGAAGGCGATACCAAAACCGCTGAGCTTGGTGATTATGTCAGCTATCACATTCGTATCAATAACAATAGCAACGCTACCGCTTACAACGTCGAGCTAAAAGACGCACTGCCGCGCGGGTTTGACTATGTCGACGGCAGCCTCAGCTATATCGAAAATGGCACACGGATTAATACCACACAAACGACTGAGTTCAGTACCGAGGGTAAATATAAAGTACTCAACGTAGGCACCATACCCCAAGGCAGCAGTAAAGAAGTCACTTATCGGGTGGTCGTTGGCGCTTCCGCATTAGGCGGCGATGGTATTAACCGCGCCATCGCCACCTCAACTGATGACAATGATCAACCATTTGTGTCTCGCGAAGCGCAGTGGAAAGTAGACGTTGATCGCGGTGTAATGAACACCGATGGCATCATTATTGGTAAAATTTATCACGACATCAACCGTGATGGCATTCAACAAAAAGAGGATGGTGAGCTGGGGGTTGCAGGGGTACGCGTCTATATGGAGAACGGTAATTTTGCCGTGACCGACCCTGAAGGTAAGTATAACTTTTATGGTGTAAGCGCAAAGACCCACGTACTCAAAGTCGACCGTACCACCTTGCCTGTTGGTACAGAACTGATCACCCAAAGCAACCGCAATGCTGGTGACGCTGGCAGCCGTTTTGTCGATCTAAAATATGGCGAATTGCACCGTGGCGATTTTGCATTAGTGGGTGGCATGGGTGACAGCACTGAGCAACTAAACCAACAGTTATTGCAGCGCAGTCAACAAGTGAGCGCGAAAAACGATGCGCTTGAACAAGCCGTCAAAAGAGACTTGGTACTTGAGCCTGACTATGACCGTGACTATAGCGATAATATTGATGCCAGTGGCTGTAAGTCAAATGATGCCTTAGATCACGGCGTCGCTTGTGACTCAGCCATCGTTGCCAGCACGATCGATGAGACCGCTACCCGCGCTGTCATGGATATAAAAACCGTTGCCCAGCCAAAGCCTAAAGAGCTTGAGGAATATCTCAAAAAAGTTGCAAACAACGACGTAGCATTTATTAACCTCAGCTCAGGACAGCAGCTGGCGACGTATAGACAGTTGGTACAGGTGCAAGCACCACTGGGTACAAGCTTTGCCCTATATGCCAATGGCAAACGTGTCTCTGAGCAGCAAATCGGTAAAACGGCGGAACAAAAAAAGCAGCAAGTGACGGCTTTTGATTACTACTCAGTGGATCTAAAGCGTGGGCATAATACGCTACGCGGCGTGGCAACAGACAGTACAGGTCGTATCGTCTCTGAACAATCTATCGAAGTGATCACACCCGACAGCTTGCAATCGATTGACTATCGCACTCAAGACAGTCTGGTTGAGGCTGATGGCATCAGTGACTATCAAGTCGTGGTCAGTCTCAAGGATGTTGACAACCTACCCTATATAGCCTCAACACCGCTGACCGTCGACACCAATATCGGTCGCATTAACCTACCTGACGGTAACAAAAACCAAGCAGGTACGCAGGTTACCATCGTAGGCGGAGAGATACTGATCCCTATCACAGCGCCCAGCGTGCCCGGCACTGGTGAGCTGATTATTGATACGGGTACCAGTAAAAAACGGATACCACTACAGTTCACTGCCAAACTGCGCCCACTGATTGCGGTTGGTATTGTCGAAGGTAATATCTCACTAAAAGACTTTGACGGCGGCAATATCACCGATGCGCAAGGCGCTTTTGAACAAGAGCTGCACGAGTTTGCTGGCAATGATGATTACTCAGCCACTGGACGCGCGGCAATGTTCTTAAAAGGCAAGGTACGCGGCGATTATCTGCTGACCTTGGCTTATGATAGTGATAAAAAAGGCGAGCGTCTGTTCCGCGATATTGAGCCTGGTGAATACTATCCAGTTTATGGCGACTCATCGGCCAAAGGTTTTGATGCGCAGTCTACCAGCAAACTGTATGTACGCCTTGACAAAGGCCGCTCATTTGCCATGTATGGCGATTTAAAAACCCAAATTCAGGATGACGAAGGCATCAAGCTCGGCCAGTACAACCGTACGCTTACGGGTCTAAAAACACAGTTTGAAGACGATCGGACACGCGTCACCGCATTCGCCGCCCAGACCGCATCCTCACAGCGTGTCAATGAGACTCGTGGCCTTGGTATTTCAGGCCCGTACCCGCTCGCTGACGATTTTGATGCTGTACTTGAAAACTCTGAAACCGTTGAGGTCTTGGTACGTGATGCAGACAACCCAGGATTGATCGTCAGCCGCAAGACATTGACCCGCTTTGCCGATTATGAAATTGACCCCATCAGTCGCAGCTTATATCTAAAAACACCTATCGCCAGTCAAGATTTTGACGGCAACCCCATCTATTTACGTGTTACTGTCGAAGTTGATGAAGGCGGCGAAAAATATTGGGTCGGCGGCATCGCAGCCAAGCGTTTGGTCAATGACAAAGTGTCTATTGGCGGCAGCTATATCAATAGTGATGATCCGCTAAACAAAGAAGAGCTTGCCAGCGTCAATAGTGTCATTAAAATCAATGACCGACTAAAACTGGTCGCAGAATACGCCAAAAATAAAGCCGAAGACCCAGATTACCAAGCCAGCAACCAAATCAATGCCGACACACTCGATAAGACCGATGTGAGCGGTGACGCAGTGCGCGTTGAGCTGCACTATGATGACAAAAAGCGCACCCGTGCCAAGGCTTATTATAACGATGCTGATGTTGGTTTTTTCACTGCCGCGTCGCCATTGACCGCTGGGCGTACTGAAACAGGTGTCGAGCTGACGCACACGTTAACCAGCAAACAGACTGCCTTTAAACTAGAAGGCGTGCGTACTAAAGACCATACGACAGAATCTAGCCGCCAAGGCATCAAAGCCACCGCCGAGCATCAATTGAGCAAAAACGTGGTTGGTGAAGTCGGTTTACGCTACTACAAACAAGACGCGACACCTGCCTCACGCAATATTCAAGGGGCTACTGACGTTGTCGATGTTACTGATGACACCATTTTTAATGACGACATTATCAACCAGTCAGCGCTCAACGGCGTCAGCAGCGCTGATAAGAATATCGAAGGCATTACTGCCCGTGCGCGTGTCACCGCCCACCTGCCCAAATTAAACAAGTCTTTGGTATTTGCAGAATACGAGCAAGACATTGATAACAGTGCCCGCAATGCCACCTCGATTGGCGGAGAAACACCGCTTGGCAGCTTAGGTCGCCTCTATGCCCGTCACGACCTAATCAACAGCTTGTCGGGCAGCTATGGTTTGGACGACACCGATGAGCGCCAACGTACGGTCGTTGGATTTGATACCAACTATATGAAAGATGGTAAAATCTATAGTGAATATCGCGCCCGTGATGCCATCAGCGCACGCGACGCAGAAGCCGCGATTGGTCTTAAAAATAAATGGTATGTGCAAGAGGGACTCACGGTCAACACCTTGCTTGAGCGCATTGAGTCGCTAGAAGGCGAAACAGACAGCACCGCAACTGCCGCAGGTATTGGCGTTGAATACCTTGCCAAAGACGACTACAAAGCGTCGGCTCGGTTCGAGCAGCGCTGGGGTGACACCAGTGATACCGTACTGGGTAGTGCGGGTATCGCCTATCGTTATAATGATGACATCACCCTATTGGCAAAGGATATTTACTCACGTGTGGACTACAATGATGGTCACCGCGCGCTTAACCGTTTTCAGCTGGGCGGCGCTTACCGTGATTACGACAGCAATCAGCTGGATATGCTCACCAAATTTGAATACCGCTTAGATGACAATGCAACAGGCACCGACCCGTATCAAAAAGATGCCTTTATTTGGTCATGGAGCGGTAACTATCACCCCACTCGCCCACTGACATTGTCTGGACGCTATGCGGGTAAATATACCAAATATACTGCTGATGAGTTGACCAGTAGTAATACGGCGCACGCGGCCTATGTACGCGGCTTGTACGACATCAGCGAGCGCTGGGATGTGGGTCTACAAGCAGGAACTTACTGGAACCAGCAAGCTGAAGATTTATCTTACATGCTCGGCGCAGAGGTTGGTTACAGTCCCATGACTAACTTATGGCTGTCTTTAGGATATAACTTTATGGGCTTTGAAGATGAAGACATCGCCTATGACGACAGTACCCAAGAAGGGGCTTATTTTAGAGTTCGCTTTAAGTTTGACGAAGATTTATTTAAAGCCAAAGACTCAAGAAAAAATCCACGTATCGCCGATAGCATGGCAAAATAGTAGCCAGGCTCTCATCAGTACCAGCCGCTTGATTGACCAAAGCGGCTCAATCATCAGACGATAGCGCTCACCTTATGCCCAGCGAGCTGCTTATGATCAGACAAGGTTTGTGATATGTTTACTCCAGTTCTATTGGCCTCATCGATGTATCAGCATATGGCAGCCGCACGCAAACGGTCTGCCAATGCGGTACTACTTGGCCTACTGGCAGTTATTAGCATACCCAGCCAAGCAGCGCCCGACTCAACCGTCAACCGCATGCCGACAGCCACCTGTACCAGTGTTAACACGGCGCCTGATACCATCATATATAATCGGCAGACACTCGCCTGCTTATCGGCACAGCTGCGCGACTATCAAAGCCGCTCACTGCCCCCCTTACAACAATACTTTGCTTACAAAGCCCAAGCTTGGCTGACGTATGCACGCTTCGAGTATGGCATCAGCAGCGAATCGGATGCCGGCGCGCAGGCGCTGCACGCAGGTCACCTGCTTATTCAAGCACTGCTCAATAGCGACACAGAACATGTAGCGCTGATAACAGATATTCCCACGTCTTCAGCCTTGATGCAGCCTGATTTATGGGCGCAGCTTAGCGCCCTAAAGGACAGTGGCAGCGTCACCATAACACCACGTGAGATGGCACTGAGTGAAGTAGCGCTTATCTGGGCGGCAGCTGACCACTGCGAACATGGCTGGCGGCAGTCAAGTCCTCAGTTTCGAATGGCTGAGCGCTGGCTTGCACAGGCGCGGGTGGCCTATATCAACAACCATGACAGCTCAACCAATGCGGCACTAGAAGACTCAATCAACAATTATTACCAGCAGTACGCGCCGCTAGATGCGGTAGACGATATGTGCCAAGGCCAAGCGTTAACCGATCTTGATCAAACGAGCATTTCACCCGTAATCACTAACATGACTTAAGCCCAAGCAAGCTGACTTGCTGCGCTCTGCACAGTATTTCAAATACCATTTTCCATAAAAAAAGCTGGCACCGTGCCAGCTTTTTTTATGGGAATGATCAATTAGCGATTTTTACGTGGCAATTTTTCTGGTAAGTAGCAACGTAGATACGCAATAGACGCAGTTAAGGCTTCTTGTAGATAGTTATCAGTGATGCGCTCATGGCGGCGATAAGACAAGGTAAAGATACCATTGATCAAGCTGTGCGTGATCAACAACGTGTCTTGAATGTCTTCGTACTTAGGCATCTCATAACGTTCAGCCAAACGCTTATAGACCAACTGCACGATCTGATGGTCGATATCCTCACCAAACCCGTCACCTTCAAAGTCAGGCGTGTTGGTATCATAGATCAACTTGGCTTTGGTCTGATCCATATGGAAGATATGTACACAGCGCTCGATCAAAGCCGTCAAGTACCCTTGCCATCTGTCACAGTCGCCCGCGTCTACCGTCGCCAACACTTCCAAAATCTCAATAGCGTTTAAGAAACGCAGCGCCAAAAAGATGGCTTCGACATTAGGGAAAAAGTGATAAGCAGACGCACGTGGGATGCCCGCTTCTTCACACACATCGGCTAGGCTGATGTCATTGATCGCTTTGGTTTCGCTTAACTTTTTTGCACCCATCAACAGTTTTTGACGACGTGCACGTCCCTGTTGGCTGGTAAACTTAAATTTGTTTGGCACCAGTTGCTTGGCCAATTCCGAATCTACCAAGATATCTTCGATTTTTTCGTCTTTGTATTCAGTCATCATAAACCTCTTAATGTTACGCCCTGTTGTGGTTATAGCTACAAGTATTGTTGAACCATCATCACTAAGGTAGCCTCTGCTGCAAATATTACGGCTACCGGATAAAAATGAAGACGTATCATAAACACTTGCACATTATCAATCAAGGGGCGTTGGATGGGTTGACATAATAATGTGGTGATTAACCCATTTAATCACTCAATGTTATCTTTGCTCGGATAATGCCATGATCTGTGACTCGATCTTCATAGTCCCATTTCAAATGGTCATTAAAATAATCGACACGCTCAATCTGCCCAAGTGAAAACTTGCTGTCGGGCAAAAACTCTTCAGATACAAACAGTTGATCGATCACCTCTGGCATTCCTTGATAGATATGCGTATACGCCATATCTTTCATCCATTCGTATCGCGCTTGGATACGTGCGGCGTCAAACAACGCCACATCACGCATACTTTTGTCGTAGTTGACCTCGCCAGTCTCCGCCATCAATTGCGTGGTCACGCTGCCTGTCACATCATTCATATCGCCCAGCAAGATCAGCGGCTCACGCGTGTGATGCAGGCGCTCAATGATAGACATACGAATAGAGGCGGCTTCTGCCGCGCGCATACACAAACTGCGCAGCTTGGCACGAACCCTGATATTGGGGTCATCCATATCTTCTAACAAATTACCTGCTGCATCGCGTAAAAAATAAGCACGTTTGCTTTTTAGATGCGCCGTAATAACCGTTACCGGTTGACCAAAGACATCCAAACGCACGAGTAGCGGCGGACGTTTGAATGTATGATAAGGCCCAACATCAGGAATGTCGATGACTGCTTCTTTGGTGACCGACTCTAGTAAGCTGGTTTCAATAGCGTCAAATCGACTAATAATGCCCACAGCAGGGGTATCTTGCGCCCCTTGTCCCTTGGTATAAGGACTGTCTTGGCGGTTGCTTGCCAGTGGGATGATCGCTTGTTCTGCTTTAAACCCTAACGATACCGCCAGCGCTTCTAACGCCTCGCTGTCCCATACCTCTTGTACTGCAATAATGTCTGCATGAGCCTTGCTGAGCAATTCGCTGATACCGCGTAGTTTATGCTGATAAGCAGCGTCAGTATACGCAGGCGCATTGTCATAATAAATGCGATCAGGATTTGCAAAATTGAGCAAATTAGCCGTCGCAATATAAAATTGCTGCCGATGATCGCGGTCAAAGCGTGCCGTCATAACTGATCCCTATCGTCTGTTTTATAATTTTTATAGGCATTGATAACCACAGTTATCAATGCCATCTATCCATAGTACCTAATATTTTGCCAATCCTTGCTATGTATGATTGGTACTGTATGGCTGGTACTTTATATTCTTGCCATACTAAGTTTATAGCAGATATAAACATAAGTTTCTATTATAAAAATAAAAAAACTGAGTACAGTTGGTTTTGTAAATAACCATTTTTAATATGTTTTTTATATTTTGGAATAATAATTCGTCAAAACAGGCTTATTATTGTTATAAATAAAAAAAAGCTCCCAAGATAAGACTTGGGAGCTTTAACATAACACAGATTAAAAACCTATAACGTCATTTATTGTGAGAATACGCATATCTTTGCTACTGGTTAACAATTTAGTAACTGTCACCTTCGCCTTTTTATATGCTATATGACATCATCGCAGGTTATGCCAGTGATTTGATATTAACTGACACGGTGCCATGCATCACGTGTCGCTAGACGAGCGTCATCCCATGCTAAGCGTGACTCACCCTTTACTTCTTCCCACGACCGTTTCAGATCTTCTTCATGGTCTTCAAAACGAGCATCAGCAGGATAGCGTGCGCGGTTTGCATAACCCACTGCATAAGCTGGATGGTAATCGCGATCAAAGTCATAGCCTTCTTTGTAATAATCAACATTGGCATGTTCGGCACGCCAGTAGGCTTCTTCATGTGTTGGGTCGATGGCTTCAGCAGCTGCATGTCCTGCACCGCCGCCGACTACTGCGCCAATCGCGCCGCCAATCAAGGTACCTAATGGACCTGCCATTGAACCAATAGCTGCGCCTGCTGCTGCGCCGCCAACACCACCAACACCAGTACCTACTGGATGAGAACCTGGTTCACCAGTGATCATATCAGCGTTTAAGTCATCTTTCGATTCTTTTGACATATGTTTCACTTCATCACGATCGATATCATCATAATTACTCATTATACTATCCTTTAATTAACTGTTTATTTTAATGTTTTTAAAATTTATTAACTATCTATTTAACAAACCACACGTAAAGTATAAGACGCTGCCATCGCTTGCGATACACCGGTTATGTAATTTATGTCCAGTTCGCGATGACCTTGCGTTACAAGATGTATCTTTGTCACGTCAGTATATTTGATAAATAACGTTGGGTAATCAGCCTCAATTTATTCATTCGCTTATTTGAGCTATTCATCAATATTTTTTACCTTTTGGTCAATTTTTTATGCTTATGTCCCTATTTTTATTAGGGTTATGAAAGCCGCACATATTTTCAATTTGGCTGATGGCCTTTATGCTTTCATATGTATTTTCATATTGTAGTTAGCCATAATCAATACCTTGCTTCATTTACTATTAGGTTCTTATGACAATGCTTCATGACTGATTAGAGTTCCGTCAGCGCTCGCTGCAAGGTGCGTTGCCATTTGTCCAAATGCCGCAAGCGTGTCTCAGCAGCCATATTCGGCTCAAAGGTATGCGCCACTTGCCATGACGCTTGCATACTACTGTCGTCATACAGCCCTGTCCGAAGCCCTGCCAGCAGCGCCGCGCCTTTGGCAGTAATTTCGGTATCCTTTGGTCGTATTACGGGCACGCCCAATAAGTCTGCTTGAAACTGCATTAAGAGATCGTTGTTGGCGGCACCGCCATCTACCCGCAGCTCGGTCAAGGGATGCGGGCTGTCTTTTTGCATGGCAATCAGTACATCATAGGTTTGGTAAGCTATCGACTCTAGTGCGGCACGAGCAATATGAGCTTTGGTGGTGCCGCGGCTCATACCACTGATACTGGCACTAATATCTGATCGCCAGTACGGCGCGCCAAGACCAGTAAAAGCAGGCAGCAAGACCACCTCTTCGCTATCCGCGACTTGGGCGGCAAGGGCTTCGACATCCGCGCTTTGCTCAATCATGCCTAGATTGTCACGCAGCCATTGCACAATAGCCCCTGCCATGAAGACGCTGCCCTCTAGCGCATAAGTAATATTGCGTTTGCTTTTATGACTGGTCGGCTGGAGCATGCGCTTGCCTGACTCTACAATGTGGCCAAAGGATGAGATATCAGGACGCGGGCTGGATGTTTTTCGTTGCCACGCAATGGTGGTCAATAGCTGATGCTCACTGAGTTTGGGAGTGTCACCGATATTCATCAGCATAAAGCAGCCTGTGCCATAGGTGTTTTTTGCCATACCCGCATCAAGACAGCCTTGACCAAACAGCGCGGCTTGCTGATCGCCCAGTACCGCATGAATGGGAATTTGTTTGGCAAAAAGGCCTTTTTTGGTTTTGCCAAACTCGCCGTCGGAGGGCAATACTTGCGGCAAAATATTCATTGGGATATCAAAACGCGCGCACAGCTCATCCGACCACGCCAGCTGATGAATATCATACAAAAGGGTACGCGAGGCATTGGTCACATCAATGACATGCTCGCCGCCTGTGAGCTTATAGATAAGCCAACTATCGATAGTACCGACCGCGATTTGTCCGTGGGCGGCTCGTGCTCTGATTTTTGGGTGGTGTTTGAGCAGCCAAGCGATCTTGCTGGCGCTAAAATAAGGATCTAAACGTAGACCTGTGATACTCTGCACTTCTTTTGCGACGGCCTCATCGGCTGCTAACGTTTTACAATAGCCTGCGGTACGCCGATCTTGCCAAATGATGGCAGGAGCTAATGCTTTGCCGCTTTGCTTGTCCCAAACCACGATAGACTCACGCTGGTTGGTAATGGCAATACTGGACACATCTGTCGCTAGCAGTCCAGCTCTATTGATGACATCATGTGCGCAGCTGATTTGTGTTTGCCAGATTTGCTGCGCATCTTGTTCAACGTAGCCACTTTTGGGGGTTTGTAATGTGGTCGGCTGCTGGACTATTTTGATCGGCTGCGCTTTGTCATCATACAATATGGCTCGACTGGAGGTCGTGCCTTGATCTAAGGCCAAAATATATCCTGCCATGAGCGGCTCCTTATTGATGTGCTGGTGCAAATGGGGGCGTAATCAAACGCCCATAGTGCGATATAGCATAAAGTGGCACGCGATGCAATGGCGCACCAGACAACAGCCAGACAATAGTAAGTATTGACCTGCCGTGATTGTGGCTCTACAGTGTAGCCCTACTCGGCTGTGCTGATACTGCCATCCTTCTTTTTTTAATGGCTGATACGTCTTATGAAGTATGCACGATCGTCTTTATCGCTTGCGGTAATGGCAACGTTATTGCTGGAATTTGGTCATGCTGCTGCGGCCGAGGCAGATACCGCAGAGATGCCTGTAGGTGATAATCTAAAGACGCCAGTCGTTGCCGCAAGCAGTCATCAGACCACAGCTGATCCGATGACAAATAGCGCGGTGATAAATCATGCCGCAAATAATGGCTCGTTACCAGTCGCATCCTCAAGTACAGCGAATACCAGCTTACCTGTGCTGAGCACTTTGACCGACCCCATCACGCACAAATCCGTCACCAACAGCTACCCTTTGGCCGTGGACAGCTTTTTAAGCTTGGCTCAAGCGCAGGATCTGTTGCAGCATGTTTCACCAAAGCTGGCCGCCAACCAAGCGGCCATCGCGGCTAGTGAGTACCAGACCGATGCGGTCAAGACTATTGACGATCCCTTTGTTTTTGCCCGTCTCTCTGCCGCTGCCTATACCGTTCAACAAGATATCGATCTATCCACGATCAAACACAACGTGGCTGACGGGTTGGATCAGTTTGGCAACACCTTACCACAGACGCCTACGCTACCAGATTTTGGCCAACTGATTGATGAGCAGATTCCAGATACTTATGATTTTAAGCAATCAGGCACCACAAGCAGTGCGGGGGTTGGCGCGGTGTGGCCCATTTATACCGCAGGGCGCAGCCAAGCGCTAACAGGACTGTCCAAAGCGCGTACCCAAGAAGCCATCGCTGATGACCTGTCAGATACAAATGATCTATACAGTACCCTAATCAAGCGCTATTTTGATGCGCAACTGGCCATCATCGCCGCGTATCTGCGTGAGGATGCCTATGATACCCTGCAGCAAACCGATCATATGGCGCAGCGCCTATTTGAAGAAGGCTTTATCGCGCGGGTCGATCGCCTAGAGGCACAGTCCGCGCTTGCCGATGCCAAAAGCGAAGCGATTAATGCCAATAACGATGCGCGCTTGGCCATGATTGCGTTGCAGCGTCTGCTGCGCACCGACTATCGTATCAAGCCGACCACACCGCTGTTTGTATCCAGTAAAGCGCTACCTGATGTCAGTTACTTTCAAGACTTGGCGCTCAGCCATCATCCCGGTCTACAAAAAGTCGCCGCCAAACGCGCTCAAGCGCAGCAGCTGCACGCACTCTCGGACACAGGGTACAAGCCAACGGTACTGCTCTATGGTTATGGTCAAGTCGAAAAAGACCCCAGCTGGATTGCAGGCGTCTCTGCCAGCTGGAAATTGTGGGGCGGTCTGGACAAACAAGCCACACTGGCGTCAAGCACAGCAAAAATACGTCAAGCGAATTTGTCCGAAATTGAAGTCAGTGACAACCTGCTGCTACTGGTAGAAAAAAACTGGCATGATGTCAGTAATGCCCAGTCACGCTATCAAGCACTACAAAGCAACGTTGACTTGGCTGAAGAAGTGCTGCGCTTGCGCCGTTTAGGCTTGCAAGAAGGCGTCAATACCACCGTCGATGTGGTACAAGCCCAAACACAATATCTAAAGGCACGAACCGAACAAGCCCAAGCTGCCAATCAATATGTGCAGTCGCTGGCGGCGTTGATGCAAAGCTGCGGCACCCCTTTGGCGTTTAATACCTATCTCAATGCAGCTGATATTCGCTTGCCAACGTTATACACTGAGTAACAAGTGTGTATGAACCGTCATAAGCTATATAAACAGGCGCTCATAATGTTTATCATAAAGTGACCAATAACCAGCAGATAAAAAAGACGATTATGAATAACAACTTTATGAAAAATTTACCTGACAAATCAGCTTTTGGGATACAGCCTTTGTTAGCAGCATGGCGCGATACCAATACCTCTAATATATGGGCGCATTGCGCCAGTGTTGGCTTTTTTGGGTTTCTGTCTATTTTTCCAGTCATGGCCGTGTTTGTATTGATTTATGGTCTTGCCTTTTCACCAACTGAGATGCAGCAGCAAGTCGCTGTTTTGCAGCCATACATCCCTGATAGTGTGTATGAAGTACTCAACTCACGCTTAGATGAGCTGGTATCCAATACCAAGTCCACATTGACCTTTAGCCTATTGGCATCCAGTTTTTTGGCGCTTTATGCAGGATCTAAAGGTATCAAGTCCTTAATGATTTTGGTCAATATCGCCTTTCATATTAATGAGGAGCGCGGCTTTATACAGCGCAATATTCGCGCGCTTATTTTGACATTTTCAGCCGTGGTAGTATTGATCATCGCCATATCCTCTATTGCTATTGTTCCTGTCTTGGCGGACTACTTCCCCTTTCCTCAAGCGGCTGAAACGATTACGCTATGGCTCCGCTGGCCCATATTGGCTGGTATTATTTTCTTAAGCTATTTGGGCTTATATCGCTTAGCACCAAATCGCGGCGCAGTTGAGCTCAAGCGCTTGATACCCGGTGCGTTAGTAGCGACGGTACTGTGGATTGTGTTGTCGGTACTGTTTTCAATTTATGTGCAAAATTTTAATAACTATAGCGCCGAATTTGGTGCGCTATCTGCGGCGGTGGTCATCATGCTGTGGCTATACTATTCCGCTTTTATCGTCGCCTTTGGTGCTATTTTTAACTCCCAAGCGCTGCAAAAAGACCAGCATGATGCGGTTCGTGTGTATTGACCCTTCATTTTTTACTCCCAACCCTATTGCCTTAGGACGCTCACTGTCATGACAGACCCACAAAATCATACTAACGGCACATCAACAAATCGTGTGCCGCCCAACCCTGTCAACAGTGAGCCTGAAATAGATAAAAATATTTCAGACAACGATCCTGTACCTGTGACAGCAACGTCTCCATATCAGCCTGCCAGCAAAAAGCCCGTGGTACTTAAAAAGGCCATCATCACCTTGCTGATACTCGCTCTCCTTGCCTTCATTGCATATGGACTGTTGCAAAGTGAGCAGCATAGCGCGCCTGACACGGTGACATTACAGGGACAAATGCAAATGCAGCAGACATCCATTGGTGCCAAAGTCGCTGGGCGCATCTCTAACATTCTGGTCACTGAAGGCGATACCGTCAGCAAAGGCCAAGCGCTGATTGAGATGGATTCTCCTGAGATCAACGCCAAAATCAATCAAGCCCGTGCTGGTAAAGAGATGGCACAAAGTCAGCTGGATAAAGCCGAAAATGGAGCGCGGCCGCAGGAGGTGGCACAAGCAAAAGCGGCTTGGCAAGCCAACAAAGCCGCTTCAGATTTGGCTCAAAATACCTATACGCGGGTCAACCGTCTATATGAAGAAGGGCTGATGGCACGGCAAAAACGTGACGAAGCCTATGCCAACTATTTGGCCACACAAGACCAAACCGAAGCGGCGCGGCTACAGTATGAAATCGCCATGGAAGGTACGCGCCGCGAAGACAAGGCGGCTGCCAGTGCGCAAGTGGCGCAAGTGGATGCCAAACTTGACGAGGCGCTGATTGCTAAACAAGAAGCCAATTTAAAAAGTCCAATTGCAGGCGTGGTTGATGATGTCATTGTCAATGTCGGCGAGGTTATCGGTCAAGGCGTACCGATATTGACCCTAGTCGATACCAGCGATCAGTGGGTGGTGCTGAACGTCACTGAAACCTATCTCAATCAATTTGCGATTGGTCAGCAATTTAGTGGCACCATTCCTGCCCTTTCTACTCCTGACACCCCTTATACCAAAAAGTTTACAGTCTACGCTTCGTCGATGTTGTCAGATTTTGCCACATGGCGACCGACCAACAATGATGATGGCTTCGATGTGCGTACTTTTGAGATCAAAGCGCGGCCAAGCACGCCTGATGCGCGTATTCGCTCAGGCATGAGCGTGGTGGTCAATATCAATGCACCTGCTACTACCCAAGCGCAAGAGTAACGCATGTCGTGTCTACAAGCTTTTTTGCGCAGTGCAGCTTACGAGCGGCGGTTTTTGGCCAAAAACCCTTGGGACTTGGCTGTTGTGCTATGGATACCGCTGGTCACGGTACTGCTGATTTGGTGGATATTTTCACGTACCCAAATCACAGACCTGCCTATTGGTGTGATCGATCGTGATAACAGCCCCATCGCCAATACAGCCGTGCGCTATTTGGATGCCAGTCCTGATATCCGTGTCACCGCGCTTTATAGCAACCAAATGGACGCACAACAGGCCATGCTTGAGCGCCATATTTATGGCATCGTTATTATCCCAGAAGACTTCTCCCGCGATTTACTTAGCGATCAGCCTGCGCCGCTGATACTACAGGTCAATGCCCAATACGGCACACATTCTGGCATCATCCAAAAAAGCGTCCAATCGGTCGTCGGTACGCTGTCAGCTGGCGCGGAAATACAACGCTTGGTCAAGCAAGGCTTGCCGCGTTCACAAGCGGTGATTAACTATTCTCCGATCAATATCCAGCGGGTCAGTTTGTTTAACGCGGCGACCAATTACCAGCAGTTTTTGGCATCGACGGTCATTCCAGCGCTACTGCATATTCTAGCAATGGTCATTGGTGCCACCACCATCGGACGTGAGCTGCGTGATAAGCAGATTGGCCGTTGGTATCGCTTTATCGATACCGGCAACCCTGACTTGTTAGCCACCAAAAATGTATCATTGGCGACAGATTATAAACACACACCATCTGTGCCCACTAACACGACACCTATTTCTATGCTCATATTGCTCTTTGGTTTGATGGGCAAATATTGCTGGCCCATGCTGGCCTATAGCCTGTGGGCAGCACTGGCGATAGGGCTTGCTGGCTACGGACAAGGCATTGATTATGCTTCACTCATTGCCGTTTATGCAGGGCTGGTGATCTTACTGCTGCTGTCTTTCTCCTTGGGGGCTATTTTTACATTAAGCGCGTTTTCCTTACGAATGGGGCTATCGACGACAGGGTTTATCTCTGCACCGTCCTATGCTTTTGCAGGCGTGACCTTTCCTTATATTGCCATCAGTGACAGTGCCAAACACTGGTCAGATATGTTGCCCCTCACCCATTATCTTAAATTGCATATTGCACAGCTACAGATGCGTGCGCCGCTTGCGATATCGCTGCCGATTGTTTATGGCTTATTTTTGGCAGCACTTATTGCATTGCTACTGATGGCTGTACTAACCAAGCGTGCGCTACAGCACCCTGAACGCTGGGGCGCGCGCTGATGCCACATATCGATACAAGAGCAACGATTTGGCATGGTTTTATCCATACCTTGCAAGATATCTTTACAGATAAAGGCGTGGTGTTGATGTTGATCATTGCACCTGTGATTTATGGATTTTTTTATCCATGGCCGTATTCGTCTGAAGTGGTCGACCACGTCCCTGTGGGCGTTGTGGACTATGATAATACTGATGTATCTCAAACCCTTACCCGCTATGTCAGTGCCAGTCCGCAGCTGGACACTCGGCGTTTCGCCAATGAGCAAGCAGCGCGGCACGCCATGTGGACCAATGATATTGCAGGCTATATGGTGATACCCAGCGGCCTTGAGCAGCAAATCAAGTCAAGCAAAACGGCTCATGTCAGCGTCCTTGGTAACGGTGGCTACTTTATTTTAAATAAAAACGTACAGACGGGTTTCGTAAAGGCCGTCAGCACCGTATCAGCAGGTATTGAAGTCAGAAAAAATGTAGCACAGGGCGCCTATTTGCCGACAGCGACCAAAAAAAACCAAGCCATTCCGTTACAAATCATACCACTGTACAATTCCACTGAGGGCTACGGCGCCTATGTTGTGCCTGCGGTCTCTATCATCATCCTGCAGCAGACGCTCCTGATGGCGGCAACCATGCTGGTCGGTACATGGTATGAAAAACGCAGACACCTGACCACTTTGCGTGGCTGGATTGGGCGCGTACTGGCACTGAGTATGCTCAGCTTTGTGATTGGCTGTTTTTATTACGGCTGGGCGTTTGAGCTACATCATTATCCGCGCGGCGCGAACATGCTGGGCAGCTTGCTATTTTTGGCACTGTTTTGTCCCACTGTGGCCACGCTGGGCTGCTTACTTGGACTGTGGTTCCGCCAGCGTGAACGCGGCATGCAGATTTTGATATTCAGCTCATTGCCACTCTTTTTTGTCAGTGGCTATCCATGGCCTGCAAGTCAACTACCTGAAATACTACAAGTGATGCGTTGGCTCGTGCCGACCACGCCAGCCATCAACACCTCAGTACAGCTCAACCAGATGGGCGCATCTGTCATGCACGTGGCGACTGGCTTTTATGCCTTGGCTGGACTGTGGCTGAGCTATGGTATTTTGCTGTTTTTAATGTGCAAGCGGATGCGTCAGCAGCAGCCATACAAACTGCCGTGAGCAGCAAAATATTAGGGGCACGCCCTAGGACAGCAACGATAAATCACCATAAAAAAAGCGCCTGCATAGAGGCAGACGCTTTTTTTATGGTGATTTATCAAGAGACCTTAAAACACGCGGTTAAGACCGTTTAACGCGGCCACGCGGTATGCTTCTGCCATGGTGGGATAGTTAAAGGTAGTATTAACAAAATACTCTAGCGTATGGTTGCACTTCATCACGGCCTGACCGATATGAATAATCTCAGAGGCATGGTTGCCATAGCAATGAATACCCAATATCTCAAGCGTCTCGCGGTGGAACAAAATCTTCAAGACACCTGTACGCTCACCGATGATTTGGGCGCGCGCTAAATGTTTAAAGAAGGCTTGACCCACTTCGTAAGGCACTTTTTCATCGGTCAGCTCTTGCTCAGTTTTACCAATGCTTGAGATTTCAGGAATGGTATAGATACCCGTTGGTACGCTTGAGACAGGCTCAGCATCACGGTCGCCGACCATAAATGCCGCCGCACAGCGCCCCTGATCGTAGGCAGCTGATGCCAATGATGGCCAGCCGATCACGTCGCCAGCAGCATAGACGTTTTCAACGTCAGTACGATAGGTGTCATCGACTTTGAGCTGTCCACGGCTATTGGCTTTTAGACCAACGGCTTCTAGGTTCAAGCCTTCAGTGTTACCTGAGCGACCGTTAGACCACAAAATAGCATCTGACTTGATTTTTTTGCCGCTTTTTAGATGCAAAATCACACAGTCATCGTGGGTCTCTAAGTGGTCAATCTCTTCATTACTGCGAATCAAAACGCCAAACTGTCTAAAATCGTGCGCGATGGCGTCGCTGATTTCACTATCTAGATAGCTGAGCAACTGATCCTTGTTATTGATCAAATCGACTTTATAACCCAAACCAGTAAAGATAGACGCATATTCACAGCCAATCACGCCAGCACCATAAATGATAATCTTTTTGACCGTGTAATCCATCTGTAGGATTTTATCAGAGTCAAAGACGCGAGGATGATCAAAGTCCAAAATTTCAGGACGGTAAGGGCGACTACCCACGGTGATGATGGCTTTGTTAAAGGTCAACACTTCAAACATGTGATCGTCGACTTCAACACGTAGCGTATGACCATCGATAAAGCTCGCCCAACCTTGAATCACATCAACCTGATTGCGCTCATAAAAACGTGTGTGGGTATTGACCTGTCTGCGAATAACTTGACGCGCGCTTGCCAATACTTTGTTGAGCGGGACTTGATGGTAATCCATCGCTTGGGTAAACATCGGATCACGGCGATAGTTGATCAGGTTAAAGACGGATTGACGCAGCGCTTTACTGGGTATAGTGCCGACGTGAGTACAGTTGCCGCCAACTTGCTCGCGTGGATCAATCACCACCACTTTTTTGCCTGATTTAGACAGCTTCATCGCAGCAGCTTCACCAGCAGGCCCTGCGCCCAAAACGACCGCATCATAGTCGTATTCGTGCGCATCCGCTTTTAGACGCTTGGAATCACGAGTCGAACCTGACTTAACATCGATACGCTTATCATCGAGTGGGCTGATCAGATCAGGGTGGTGCATGATGTCTTCAGTAACTTGCTCATGCGTTTGTTCGATTTTTTCTTTTTTGCTGTTGTCAGTGGTTTTTTCAGGAGTGGTCACAGGGGCAACGCCGCTGTCTTTGTTGGATACTTCGGTATGGGTATCCAGACCGGTATCGTTGGTGGTATCGTTTTTACGTTTGCTTACCATCTTGTCCTCTTTGGTTCATCGTCCATTTGTGTGTTGATTGGTAGGTTGGGTGGTGTCGCTATGATAGGCGGTCTTTAGGCGCTTTTATGGTATAGGCATCGACCTATGCGATAAGCACCTATTTTACAGTTTATATGATCCACCTGCGCTATCATTTGGATTAGCCAATACGGCGTTTGAGCCCCGTCATTTGTAGAATGCGCGTGGCAATTTCTTCTACCGACATTTCTGAGACATCAAGACTAGGAATACCTTGTGAGATATAGATACCTTGTATCGCACGCTGCTCTTGCTGGCACTGCTGGTAGCTTGAATATCGGCTACCTGCTCGGCGTTCTTGACGGATTTTTACTAAACGGTCGGTATCAATCAATAAACCAAACAGCTTATCTTTATGCTCGCGCAATGCTTTGGGCAACTGATTGTCGTACAAGTCATCTTCGGTTAGTGGATAATTGGCGGCGCGGATACCAAATTGCAATGCCAAATATAGCGACGTTGGTGTTTTTCCTGAACGTGATACGCCAATCAGGATAATATCAGCCAGACTATAATGCCGCGTGCGCGCACCATCATCATTATCCAAAGCAAAGTGCACAGCATCAATACGTTCTTTATAAGTTTCTGAATCGACATGATCATGCGCGTGTCCTGAATGCCCATCAGGCTCAATACCAGTCTCTTCGGCAATACGGCCAATCAGTCCCTCATACATATCCAGATTGCAGCTGTCTGCAGAATTGATCTTTTCGCGGATGTCAGCATTGACAATCGTGTCAAATACCAACGGCAACAAGCCATCGCGCTGATAAGCCATATTGATTTGCTCCACCGCGTCTTGGGCACGCTCTAAGGTATCGACATAAGGCAATACCCGCGTCTCAAACGGTACAGAGGCAAACTGGCTCAAAATAGAACGACCCAACGTCTCCGCGGTGATGGCCGTACCATCAGAGATAAAAAAAGCGCTTCTGACAGCCTGAGAGTTATCGAGACTCAGCGCATGACGGTTTTGAATGGTAGGCTTGTCTTGCTCAGATGACGTGCTTGAATACATAAATGAAAGACCTTAATGATAGCGCGATAAAAAACAGTAATGATGTGTTTGTATGCACTTAAGCCATGAAGTTACCCATAGACCCAAGCACCACGACTGATTGATGAGACGAATGAGACAAAATCTACTGACCTGACCACATCAGCGCCTGCTTTTACTAGGGCATGTCCCTATTTCTTTAAAAATGGTGATAAACGTTTGAATTAGGGACACGCCCTAGCAACTTGTTGCCACATATACGCCATAGTAGCGGGTTATTTTATGCTTCATATTATACGCACAATCGCAAGGCAATAGGAATCAATGTTAGCATAACCCTACTTTCTTACGGCTCTTACGGCAATCACCTTGCTATCGACATCGCCGCACCATACTCGGGCGGCTGGCAATAGAGAAAGCCATAACCAGTAGCAATGGTGACAAACTGAGTAACGTGCGTACTTGATTTTATCGTTTTAAAAATCTATAAGAAAACCTTGTTTTATAAATTTCCATCAATCGATTACTTGCCGATACTCACATTTTGTATCTTTTTCAAAAGTTTTTGGCTTTGGCTATCGAAATTGTTTGAATATAACGGTATAATTCGGCGTTATAATCCTTACTAAATAACCTTATTTTTTGGAGTTATCATGGCAACGCAATCTACAGCACTTGTAATCAATCTTGATAAACTGGGCAAAAATGACGTTGATACCGTCGGTGGCAAGAATTCATCGCTCGGTGAGATGATCAGCCATTTATCTGATTTGGGCGTAAGTGTTCCGGGCGGCTTTGCCACTACCGCTGACGCCTTTAACCGTTTCTTAACCGAAACAGGCCTGCTTGACAAGATCAATGCCGAGCTTAAGGATTTGGACGTTGATGATGTCAATACACTAACGGCGACAGGTAAAAAAATCCGTCAGTGGATTATCGATCAAGAGTTGCCAAAAGATCTTGAGCAAGAAGTTCGTCAAGCCTTTGAAGAAATGAGCGGCGGCGAAGACATCGCGGTAGCGGTACGTTCATCTGCGACAGCAGAAGATTTGCCAGATGCGTCATTTGCTGGTCAGCAAGAAACCTATTTGAACATTCGCGGTATTGATAACGTATTGATCGCCATTAAAGAAGTTTTTTCTTCTTTATACAACGACCGCGCCATCTCATACCGCGTACATAAAGGCTTTGAGCACGCTGGTGTGGCACTATCAGCAGGTGTTCAGCGCATGGTACGCTCAGAGACAGGCGCTGCGGGCGTGATGTTCACCCTAGATACAGAAAGTGGTTTTGACCAAGTGGTCTTCATCACTTCAAGCTATGGCCTAGGTGAAATGGTGGTACAGGGCGCAGTCAACCCAGACGAATTCTACTTATCAAAACGCCTACTCGCTGATGGCAAACCTGCAGTGATTCGCCGTAACCTTGGCAGCAAGCACAAGAAAATGGTCTATGGCGACGAAGGCAGCACAGCCAAATCGGTCAAGACTGTTGACGTTGAAAAGCAAGATCGCTTGCAGTTCTCACTATCTACAGAAGAGCTAACCTCTCTTGCTAAGCAAGCCATGACCATTGAAAAGCATTATGGTCAAGCGATGGACATCGAGTGGGCTAAAGATGGCGACACAGGTGAAATCTTCATCGTACAAGCACGTCCTGAAACCGTTAAGAGCCGTCAAGACAGCAACATCATGGAGCGTTATGTCATTGACACCACTGGCGCTAAAGTATTGTGCGAAGGCCGCTCAATCGGTCAGCGTATCGGCGCAGGTAAAGTGCGTATCGTCAGCGATCTAAACGAGATGGACAAGGTTGAAGACGGCGACGTATTGGTTTCAGACATGACAGACCCAGATTGGGAACCAGTCATGAAGCGTGCGTCAGCCATCATCACCAACCGTGGTGGCCGTACCTGTCACGCAGCTATCATTGCCCGTGAGCTTGGTGTGCCCGCTATCGTTGGTTGTGGTAACGCCACTGAATTGTTGGTCGACGGTCAAGACGTCACTGTGTCTTGCGCCGAAGGTGACACTGGCTTTATCTACGAGAGCCAAATTGACTTTGACGTACAGACCAACTCTATTGAGTCTATGCCTGATTTGGCCTTCAAAATCATGATGAACGTGGGTAATCCAGACCGTGCTTTCTCATTCACACAAATGCCAAACCAAGGCGTTGGTCTTGCGCGTCTTGAGTTCATCATCAACCGCATGATCGGTGTGCATCCAAAAGCGCTACTGAACATGAATACCCTACCACGTGAAGTGTCACAAGCCATCAGCGAACGTATTGCTGGCTACGCATCACCAGTTGATTTTTATGTTGATAAATTGGTCGAAGGTATCTCAACCCTCGCCGTTGCCTTTATGGATCAGCCAGTAATCGTGCGTATGTCTGATTTTAAATCAAACGAATACGCCAACCTACTTGGTGGCAAATTGTATGAGCCATCAGAAGAAAACCCAATGCTTGGTTTCCGCGGTGCCAGCCGTTATGTGTCTGAAAACTTCCGCGACTGCTTTGAGCTTGAGTGTAAAGCACTAAAACGCGTTCGTGATGAAATGGGCTTGACCAACGTTGAGATCATGATTCCATTCGTCCGTACCACCGATGAAGCAGCACAAGTGATTGAGCTACTTGAGAAAAATGGTCTAAAACGTGGCGAAAACGGTCTGCGCATCATCATGATGTGTGAGCTACCAACCAATGCCCTACTGGCTGAAGAGTTCCTAGAGTACTTCGATGGTTACTCAATTGGTTCAAACGATTTGACTCAGTTGACTCTCGGTCTTGACCGTGACTCTGGTATCATCTCACATCTGTTTGATGAGCGTGATCCTGCGGTTAAAAAGCTGTTATCTATGGCCATTGCAGCCTGTCGCAAACAAGGCAAATACATCGGTATTTGTGGCCAAGGCCCATCTGACCATCCAGATCTTGCGTATTGGCTCATGGAGCAAGGCATCACATCAGTATCGTTGAACCCTGACTCAGTGCTTGATACTTGGTTCTTCTTAGCTGGTGAAGAAAGCCAATAAGCTATAAAGGCCATAAAGTAAGCCACTTTGTCATTGGGGTCTGTTAAATCTTTAACAGACCCCCATATAATGATCTAAGATATGACTAACTATGTAGGCGACTATGCAGATTTTTCTTGCTCGAAATAATGTACAAGCCGGTCCATACCGTTTGGATCAGCTCAATATCATGCTCGCATCTGGTGAAGTACAGCTTGATGATTTAATGTGGCATGAAGGCTTTAGCAAATGGCAACGTATTGGAGATATAACGCAAAACCAGTACGTCTATCGCCCTGCTCAAGCGACGCCAGATGATCACTTGATCAACAACGTCACGGTATTTCCTGAGGACAGCACAACCACCAATAACACTCATGACCAAAACAGTGGCAAAGTGTCTACTGATAGACTCTATGGCAAGCCTGAGCGCAGTCGTGCAGACATGACCACCAATCGTCAGCATACCCCGCAAGGCAATGTGTCTTTGAGCAAGTCTGCTACGGATAAAGACAAAGTTATCGGTAATGTCGTGCTCGCTCCAATTATGTCACGAGTACTGGCTACAGCGCTTGATATGCTACTTTTGATAATAGCATTTTTACCATTAATGTTAGCCGTCAAAGACTTAGGCAATATACCGACAGACCTTCAAGATATAAACGCGGTAATTCAATATTCGGCAACCCTTTCAGAAAGTATTCCACAAGCGACACAGCTGACATCCAATGTTATGGTATTCGGTCTCATCGCTTTACAATTACTTTTTATTATCTTACGCGGTCAGTCACTAGGCAAGCTAATTACTGGCATTCGCGTCGTTGATCAAACTACCCATCGTTTACCTTCTTTCTTTAGATTGGTTGTTATACGCACTTTTCTATTGGCACTGATTTATATTCCTCTGTTTGCCTCACCTATCATGCTCATACTTTTGGTTATTAACTATTACATGGCATCAAAAAGTGCTGAGAATATTGGCTTACATGATAAGTTAGCAAAGACCTTAGTCGTTAAGGCAGACAACAGTCAGCTAAAGAAAAACGATAAATAGATCATATGCCGTTATCACCATAAGAAAGCGGTGCTCTGGCACCGCATTTTTTTTGCCTAAACGCCTTGCAGTCTTTATTTATTTCACTTATCGGCCATTACCGATAGATTGGCCTTTGTTTTTATTGACTGATACTGCTATAATACGGCGCTTTATATCCTAAGCCTTTACTCATATTTATATGGGCAACATTGGCTTACCTTATAAATCTCCTTGCTATCGACATTGGGTTGATAGCTGACTAAACCGTAAGGAGTCCATTATGCGACATTACGAAGTGGTGTTAATTGTACACCCAGACCAAAGCGACCAAGTGGTTGGCATGGTTGAACGCTACATCAAGTTGGTTCAAGACAACAATGGCATCATCCACCGTCTAGAAGACTGGGGTCGTCGTCAGTTGGCTTACCCAATCAACAAGATTCACAAAGCTCACTATGTTCTTTTCAATATTGAAACTGACGGTGACACTTTGGCTGAGCTTGAAGAGCTGTTCCGTTATAATGACGCGATCATTCGTAGCCTAGTCATGCGCCGTGACGACGCAATCACTGAAGAGTCGCAGTTAGCTAAGAATGCCGATGAAAAACGCGCACGCAAAGCTAACCGTCGTACTGACAACGACAACGACGACAACAGTGAAGACTAATTAAAGGAGAATACTCATGGCACGTTTCTATCGCCGTCGCAAATTCTGCCGTTTCACTGCTGAAGGCATCACTCACATCGACTATAAAGATGTTGAATTGCTAAAACAGTACATCAGTGACAATGGTAAAATCGTACCTAGCCGTATTACTGGTACATCTAATAAATATCAGCGCCAGCTGGCCACTGCTATTAAGCAAGCCCGCTACCTTGCGCTACTTCCGTATACTGACAACCATCAGTAATTGACGTTTATCTAGGAGTGACTCATGCAAGTTATTTTGTTACAGCGTATCGTCAACCTTGGTAAGCTCGGTGAAACTGTCGATGTGAAACCAGGTTACGGACGTAACTTTCTTATCCCTCAAGGCAAAGCATTGCCTGCTACTGCAGCTAACATTGAAAAGTTCGAAGCACGCCGTGCTGAACTTGAAGCTGAAGAAGCTGCAGAACTAAATGCTGCTCAAACTCGTGCTGACGCATTGACTGACGTTAACGTCATCATGCGCGCTAAATCAGGCGACGAAGGTAAGCTATTTGGTTCTATTGGTACTCGTGATATCGCTGAAGCATTGACCAGCTCAGGCTTAGAAGTTGACCGTTCTGAAGTTAAGCTTCCAGAAGGCGCGCTACGTCAAGTTGGTGAATACAACGTTGATATCCAGTTGCACCATGATGTAACTGCAAACATCCTTGTTACTATCTTGTCTGAAGATGGCGACGAAGATTTTGTTGCTCAAGACGAAGAAGACGATTCTGAAGCATAAGCTTTGGATGACCCTTTTAGGTCTTAAAAAAGCCAGCATAATGCTGGCTTTTTTTATGCCTGTCGTATAATTTGAACCCATGCTTTTTGCTCTGTGTTATGAAATGTAACCACCACCCATACGGCTATTGCCAAAACATACCTTTTGCCTATATAATACGTCGTTCTATTGGGGATGTTCTGGCTTCGACGCTGGTAACGAAACTCAATGATGCATGTCGAGAGAGTATGCCCTCTCGTTAATCAAGTATATAATGTAATAGTCGCAAACGACGAAACTTACGCTCTAGCAGCTTAAACCCTGCTTACTCAGTTGCTGATCACCTATAGTCGGTTAACTCAGTTGAAGCGCACGCATATAGGTTCGCCACAAGTGGTTGTCTCAACCGCTTGGGTTCAAACTTAGAGACTCGCCTAATCCATCCTGACTGTCGGATCGGTGCAGGCTAAAACCAAAGACAGACCCTAAACATGTAGAGTCATGAGTGTAGTATTGGCGGACGCGGGTTCAACTCCCGCCATCTCCACCAAATATATTAAATCAAGTCAGTCACTTAGGTGGCTGGCTTTTTTTATGGCAACTTTTAAATTTGAACATCATTCAAAAGCCGTTTTAGTCTGTGATCAACTTAGATATTTCTATCTTGTTTTGGTCGCCATGTATCCAGCGTCTATATCGCTTTATGAGCATCTGCAAGCTATGGCTCAGCTGATTGGCCACAAAAACAGGATTGAGCCCTGCCATCAAAAGCATAGTCGCGTAAGTATGACGCGTATTGTATGCTGGCCGATGCCCCACCCTTGTTCCCTTCATTGCTTCAGCAATCCTGTTACGTGCAGGCTTTTCATTAAAAAGCGGCTGGCTCGTTTCTGGGCATATCATGACATAGTCATTACTGAGCTGTACCAGAAGTCTTCATTATTTGGATACTCATTATTAAGCTTATAGACAGCTTCACTATCAGTAAAATTATCTAACAAGCCATATCTATTCACATTAATAGGTATACTACTATCGAAGCATAGCTTTCCAGATATTCCCTCTGATAAATATATAGGATATATGCCATCAGTAAATGCTGACCCAGACCCCATTTCAACATTCCATCCAACGAAAACTAAATGACTTAACATCTCTTTATAGATTGTTTTGAAAAGTATAGGCTTGGCTCCCAAAAAATATCTAGTGGTCCAGCAATGGAATATAGATATAAATGATAATCGTATATTTATCCAGCTTACTGGGCTACTTATACATATGTTGAATCAAAGTATTAGGACAGTCGTTTATTCTACCTGTTTCGTCAATTCCCAAACTACCGCCATAAACCATAAAGAAGCTTCCTAGTAACATTATGACTGCACCCTCTCTAGAAAGCTGTAAATGAGAAGTTTCTTTTTTAGGCAAAAGTCCCCCTTGTAGTAATAAAAACGCACAAACACCTTGTACTGAAAAACCTAAAATAATTAGCCACCATGCTGGTTTACAGTATGTAGAATCGACGAAAACGACGACGAAAACGAGTATTAAAACATTCACTACAATTGTAGATATTACTAATAAAAACTTTTTACTCACAATCACAACTCTCTTCTTTTATATCCCACACCTTCGAGTATCCTGATCCCTGCCGTCAAATCCGTACAACTAAACTTGGGAGATTTTAGTCACGCAGCTTGACGGTAAAAGTCAAACCACACCTGTCTTGGCGATTTATAACCTAGATTCTTTTGAATCCTCGTTTGGTTATAGTACAGCTCAATATAGCCAATGATATCGCTGATCGCTACAAACCTTGTCTTATAGTCTTGGTGATATACCAATTCATTTCTCCTTGCGGAGCAGTGCTCCTCACCCGAGAAGCTTTCTATCGGAGCATTATCAAAGCAGTTGCCACGACCACTCATCGAGGTTGATGGCATAGCCGACCAGTTCTTTAGTGTACAAGTCTTTAACGCCTGCCAAGTATAACCAACCCTCATTGGTCCAGATATAGGTGATGTCACTGACCCAAGACTCATTAGGACGCTTAGTATCAAACTGCTGGTCGAGCACATTTGGATAAACCATTTTATTATGGTTTGAGTCCGTGGTGACTTTAAAGCGTTTGTGGCGACGGCATTTGATACCATGTTTTTCTTTGATACGTCTGACCATATATAGGCTAATATCATGTCCTTGCTCTATCAGCTTTGCGTGCAGTCGCTCAACACCATAGCGCCCACGAGTTTCACTGTGAGCAGCTCTGACAAGTAGCTCACAATGGTTGCGGTGTATCTGCTGTTTATTAAGATCACGACTCAGCCAATCGTAGTAGCTCGACGGCTTAATGCTTAATACACGGCACATAGTGGCGATACTAAAAAGCAGCTGATTATCTTTGATAAAGGCATACTTTACGGGCTGTTTTTCGCGAAGTACGCCGTCGCCTTTTTTAGAATTTCGCGTTCCTCCTCAGCAACTTTAAGTTGTCGCTTGAGCTGCTTTATTTCTTGAAGAGCTGTCATAAGATCAGGTTCATATTGTTCTGTGCCGATAAGCTTGCCTTGGTTGGCTTTATTGTGCCAGTTTGATAGCGTTTGCATGGCGATGCCAAGCTGCTTTGCGATCGCTGAAATATTGCCGTTGTTATCCGCTATTTTCTTGACAGCTTCAGCTTTAAATTCGTCACTGTAGGTTCTTACTTTCTTAGTCATGATAAACTCCTTGTCGAGTCGCTAGTTTACCAAGTTCAGTTGTACGGTTTCTTCAGCATAGCTCAATCTATCTTCTTATCTGTATAGAGGCTATAGACGTAAAAAGGTGAATCTGCTGGTGTTCTTTGATTGGTATAACTCAAGAAGTCCCAAGCTACATTGAAGCTTTCAAATAAACCGTGTTCATTCAGATGCTGTAAATAATGCTCTCTACAATAGACAAGTTCTATATCTCTGTAACCACAGTTTGATAATCCACTCAATGTGCCACCATTGGCAATATCATATCCAAGAAATATTAAATCTTTATCAACAGGTTCTGATCGATATTCCATTGCCCATACTTCAGTTGGAACATAGTCTAAAAAGTGCAAATAACTTGCAGTTAACACTCTATTTTTTTCTGTAATTCTATAACCTGTTAAATCTATAAGTCTTTCTTTGTCACGCCATTTAATGTAGTTATCCATCCTTTCTTGTTCAGATAACTCATCGAAAAAATCATAACTTTCCTCCCAAACATTACTATCTACTGACTTAGGTAGCCTAATATGAGGGTCTATTAAAAACTGCAATCTTCGTTCATTAGTCCATTCGCAATCATCATTAAGCATATGTATAGAATAGCCCATTAAAATGGTATCCATTTTTAATTCACCTTATCTTGAAAATTGTTTCGATAATGGCCCATACCAACTGGGCTTAGGAGCTGGTGGCACGGCTACTTTCAAGCTTTTCCAAAAAAAATTACAGTTGTTTGGTTTTTGATTCATCTGAGACATGTTGAAATGTGGAGCAGGCTCATAGCCAACAGTAACATGAATACCAAGCGCTTGTGCTGCTCTAACACCTCCTATTTTATTATGAGGACTAGAATCTGCGGGATCAGGACGATAACCTATAGTACCTTTAACTGGATTACAAGGCGGAAAGCCCTCTTCTGTACAAGTATTCTCATCAGCTTTAGTCTCTGCACTCGCATCGTCAAACGCCTGACTAATTGCATATATACCAAGAGAATTGATGGCAAGTCCAATAGCCTCTCCAACACCGCAGCCAACAGGACCCGCACCAGCACCAACGGCACAGCCTGCTAAAGGATTCAGTCCATCAGAATCAACAAACCCAAGCGGACTAGCTCCCACATACCCATAGGTATTCAAACTCCCACCAAGCCTGATCCCCATGTGAACATGCTCACGAATTACGATGTTGACTATTTTGTCTTTCAACAAAATATATAAAAATTATTGATATAGAGTTTAAGGTTAGAGAAATTAAACTGTCATATATATTATATTGAATCCCATCATCGGCTGTACTTAAAATATTAGGTAAACATACTAGCGAAAGCACAAATATATAAAAAATTACAATCCTAGTAAAAATTATTTTTGGGCGCAGTTTAATTATTAGTACGAAGTATATTGTATAAATAATTGTAGTGAATAATATAACTGTTGATGTATCCCCCCATGTATCACGACTGACTAAAATACTGAGTGTTATAAACATATAAGAAAGAAGTAAACAAGCTATATGTTTATTATTATGCAAGGAAACAGATACTTCCTTCACAGACTTGACGCCAATCCTTTTGTCGCGATCCATCTAGAGTTCCTTCAATTTGTGCATCTGTAGCTTCTTGACTATAGGGTGAGGTTTTTCTAACTTTTTTTGGTAGAAACTTCATTGCATTATGTAGTGCAATACCTCCAAACATTAGTATTGGGTTTGTTCTTCCCGATGAAACTTCAGAGTAAGCTGTTAAGTAGTTTTCGCATGGTCTGGCTACTTTATCATTCCAACCTATGCTCCAACGTAATTTTTGGGCTGAGTAAAGAGCCTTATCCGCATTGTAATTATTTTCTTGCATTAGATCACAGACGCACTTTTTGACACTTTCGCTTAATAACCCATATGCATCAATATAGCTCAAAGGATTACTATGAACATAATTATAAGGATTAGTGCCATCAGTCAATCCTAAGGGATCAGAAGTGACATACCGTCCTGTTTTAGGATCATAAAAGCGGTAATAGTTGTAAAACAATCCCGTTTCATCATCCGCATATTGCCCCGCCATACGCAGAGGCATTTTTATCGTAGCGATGCTTGGCGCGTTTGTCCCAAACGCAGCGCCCTCTCAACGCCAAAGTACCGCATTGTCTTTATCTGTTACTGCCCTTGGCTTACCCAAATGATCGCTATGGATTTATAATACCTCGCATTGCTTATAAGCATATGGCGGTCAATCAAACAAGCTTATCTCAATATATTTCCCTTTTTTATCAACAACTAAATTCAACGGCATTCCTACTTCGTCAAGACACCCTATTTGACTTTTGATATTCCAAAACTTTGCTAGATCATGACGTCCTATTTCAAGATATTTATTCTCTAAAAAGTCGCAGGCATAAGGTTCATTTTCATAAGCAGCTAAGTCTATCAAGAACGCTGCTAATTTTTTATCAGGAATTAGATACTCATTGTTGATATCAATAAGCTGCCTGGCAATATGCCATTTACTATGAATAGCGCCTACGGCAACTTGATCACAAAAAATATTTAGGCATTCGTAATATATTTCTTTCGATGAAATATCGAGTATATTTAAGTCTCCAAAAACGTAAGAGGACAAAAGTAAATCTGCCATCAGCTCATTTGGATAAATACCCTTGGGCTTTATAAAGGTAATCTTATTCATTAACTCAGCTCTATCGACAATCTCAAACATGCTAATCTTCATATGCTAATACCTCTTAAGCCTTATTATCTTACAAAAAAATTATTATTATTTGCTTCAGTAGGATTTGGTTTCTTAGGAGCTTTCGTTTCTGCCCATCTTCTAGACTCCTGTGGCACATAGTTAGAGCAACCAGCAAACCAAGCTTCCATTATTAGACCATTTAATGTTTTTCTCTCCGCTTCATACTTATCTTGATGTCCTTTCCAAGAGCCGTGTCCATCTGGATGAGGCGTTTTTTTAGCCTTAGTAGCTAAGTTGTGCTCATCTAGTAACATTAAGTAATATCTTCTTCTAACTACGCCAGTTTGTGCAAGAATTTGATCTATTATCATCTGGCACTTACTGTCAGGACAAGTATTTTCTTTAGCTTTAGTATCGGTAGTATCTTTTGAGTTAGTAACACTTTGCATCCATGTTCCTAAGCCACTTAAAGCATCGCCTACAGCTTGACCACAGTCAACGGCATAACATATTACTCCTGCTGCTGCAACACCAACGCCTATTGTTAAAGCGAACTGCCCATCAGGATCAACCTTGGATAAAGAATTACCATGGACATAATTATAGGAATTAGTGCCATCCGCTAGACCTAAAGGATCAGAGGTTACATATCGTCCCGTCTTAGGATCATAAAAGCGATGCTATTTATAAAACAATTCCGTCTCATCCTCCGTATACTGTCCCGCCATACGCAGAGACTTTCTTCATGCCTACGCTACTGGCGCTTAGCTTCGGTTTCATGATAGTAGCCTTATGTATGTTGATAAGGCTATTGTCGCAAAGATAAATGGCTTGTCTGAGGCGTGTTCCGTGGTTTGGAGGCGTAAAAAAACCCTACTCAGATGCAGGGTTTTGTTAAGGGTCTTGCTTAGTATATCTACGATATAGAGATTTTAGAAAATTACTCAGTAGAATTTTCTGGCATGTATACTTAAAACGAGAATGAAGCAGACTATGATGTCTCAAGATAACAACAAAAAACGACCACTTAGAACAGTCTGTTATAAGTGGGCATTTTATGGCTTATTGAATCTATTTGAGTGATCTCAGTGGGGTATACTTATAATAAACTATTTTATTCAATACAATCCCCATCGCCTTTATATCTTTCTGCAATATAGCCTTTATCTTTAGGGGCTTCACAGAACCAATACTTATATCCATCTGTTGGTCTAATAGCAACTCCTTCAACTACATTATCATCGTCAAAAAATATTAAAATAGTCCAAAACCAAGTTAAACCATCTAGCTCTGTAGGTGGAATTATATATATACTTGAGGTTTTTTCATGTACTTTGAATTTTTTACCTTTAGTATAATTTTTAACAAAATTTTCTACAGTCGCTCTTGATTGTCCCACATTAACTTTCTTATATATTTCTTCAACTTCATATCTAACCTGACTTTTTGATTGAGGTAAAAATAACAACAATCTATTATGGTCTAAATAAAGAAGTATTGAAAATAAAATTAGAAAGCTAATCACAATATTCGCCATCACATTCTTTGCATTCCTTTCCTGCATAGGCATATGTTACCCCTACGTTGTTGGCTCTAATATCATCAATACTGAACTCTCCATCTGTCTTAAAATAATCCACAGCTTCTTTAAGAACTCCAACAGAAGGTGCGAAGGGTAAACCAACCATACATTTGATAAGTACACAACTAGCATAGCAATGATGTTTTTTATCGGTATCATTTGAAAGTAGGTCATCATTTACAGCATTAGTAGTTTCAAAGTTCTGCCCTAAGACAAAAGAATACAGACTGCAAGCTCCTAACCAAGTAGCCGTCCCAACTCCAATTCCTATAACTACAGGTGACTTTCCTTTTGGATCAGTTAACTTTAAGGGGTTGTTATCTGCATAAGCGAAAATATTTAAACCACCTTTCAATCCAATTGGATCATTTTCCACATACCGTCCAGTTTGGGGATCATAAAACCTAAAATAATTATAAAATAGCCCAGTCTCATTGTCTCTATATTGTCCGGCCATTCTTAAAGGCATTTCGATAGCATCTATCTGTCGAGTAATATCACCAAATGCATCACCCTCCCAACGCCAAAGTACCGCATTATCTTTATCTGTTACTGCCCTTGGCTTACCCAAATGATCGCTATGGATTTGTAATACCTCGCATTGCTTATAAGCATATGGCAGTCAATCAAACAAGCTTAGTTCAATGTATTTCCCTTTTTTATCAACAACTAAATTTAACGGTACTCCAATTTTATCAAGACACCCTATTTGATTTTTGATATTCCAAAACTTTGCTAGATCATGACGCTCTATTTCTAAACAATGTATTTCTAAAATATCACAAGCGTCAGGCTCGTTCTCATAAGCGGCTAAATTGATTAAGAATTCAGCTAACACTTTGTCAGGCTTTAAATATCTATTTTCTACGTTCATTAGTTGCTCTGCAATATATCGCTTGCTACGAATGCCTCCTATAGCAATTTGATTACAAGCAATTTTCAAACATTCGTAATAGATATCTTCTGACGACATACTTGGTATCGTCAAATCTCCGATAACATAGTAGGACATGAGCACGTCTACGATGAGTTCATTTGCAAAAATGCCTTTCGGCTTCATGAAAGCAATTTTATCCATCAGATCAGCTTTATTAGCTATTTTAAGAATGCTAATTTCCATACATTAATACCGTCATTATTCGTCCATTTGGTCATCATCTATGTAATGAACCATAACAGCCTTTCCTTCTGCTAAAAGCCGAGCATCATCTAGAGATTTAACTGTCATATAACAATGTGATAATTCCGTACCATCAGTAGGTGGATCTTCATCAATATCTAATTCAGGATTAGCATTCATTATTGATTTAACTTTTCTTACTCCTAAACAATGTAATTTAGCTTTCTGGTTATAGTAGCGCGTACCTTCAGCTCCTGCTTCGTTTATAGACTTTATTTCTTGATTAATCTTATCTATAAGTTCTTCGTCAGATACTATCTGGTATAAATAAAAGTCTTCAAAAACTGGGAATTCAGTTTGATTACCTTCAACTACTTCTATTACATTAATAAAGCTGGCAACTACCCAAGTCATTATTTACTCCTTAAAAAATAAATGTATGTATAAAGCTATTTTTTCCTATCATTTCTGTTTTTACCATCACAATTATAGCGTTTTAGTGCTATTTTAATTTTTTTGCGCTCGTTAGTATTTTTATTTGAATCGTATAATTTTTTCAAAAACTTACATGGATCTTCATCGCCACATTCTTTATATTGGATCATACGAACATATTCATTATCCACATTCTTCGTTCCACCCTTACTCATTGAGCTACAATTGTTACAAGTGTTTTCTTTTAATCTATTAAACTCGTCGTCGATGGATATATCTATCGCAATTGTAGCTAAAATGCCAATAGTGTTAATCGCCAAACCTATGGTATAAGGATTCACAATTAGAAAAGCGAACTGCCCATCAGGATCAACCTTGGATAAAAAATTACCATGAACGTAATTATAAGGGTTAGTACCATCAGTCAATCCTAAGGGATCAGAGGTTACATAGCGTCCCGTCTTAGGATCATAGAAGCGGTAATAGTTGTAAAACAATTCCGTCTCATCATCGGCATACTGTCCCGCCATACGCAGAAGCATTTTTATCGTAGCGATGCTTGGCGCGTTTGTCCCAAACGCATCACCCTCCCAACGCCAAAGCACGGTATTGTCTTTGTCCGTTACCGCTCTTGGCGTTTTATAGCCCAAGTCTTTCTTAATTCTCGTTCCACTGCGAGCACAGATATTGCCTTTAGCGCTCGCTGAACCAATAAGCTAATGTTACCTTGTGGTCGACAATGTACAATTAACCTTTGGCTAGAACGCTTAGCATCAAAGTGCTGATTTAGTATGTGTGAATAGACAAGCTTATTGTGCTCGGAGTCCGTGGTGACTTTAAAACGCTTGTGGCGACGGCATTTAATGCCATTTCTTTTTTAATACCTCTGGCCATATACAAGCTAATATCGCGGTTTATCCAGTCGTAATATCTTGATGGCTTAACATTTAGTAATCAGCACATGGTGGTGATGCTAAAGAAGTGTTGGTTATCTTTGATAAAGGCGTACCGGATTAGCTGTCACTGCGGGCATAGCCCTACGTCTTGCATCACTAAAACAGTCTCCTACACTGTTTCTTAATGTTCCTCATTGGCGAAGTACGCCGTCGCTGAAATATTGCCATGATTGTCTGCTATCTTCTTAACGGCTTCGGCTTTAAAGTCTGTACTATAGGTTCTTATTTTATTGGCCATGATAAACTTCGATCCATACGCTTAGTTTACCACTACACATCTCCTCTTGTTATTGCGTGATGTACTTGGCTATATTGTGCGGCTAATACCATAATAGGCATGCTCATCAATGAATTTAGTAGATATTTTTTTATACGATACAACCTGGGCATTTGCTGCTGAAATTGCTGTTCGTGTGATCGTGATGTTTGTGCTGATCATTGGTTTTTTGCGCTTTACAGGTAAGCGCGGTGTACGCCAGTTATCCATATTTGAGCTGACTATTATTCTATCCCTCGGCTCTATCGCTGGTGATCCAATGTTCACCAAGGAGCTGCCGATTATCCAAGCTATATTGATTATGAGCTTAGTTATCGCTCTATATCGCTTATGTACATGGCTGATGATGAAGTATCAGCTTATTGAAGACTTATTAGAAGGCAGGTCATTGTATATTGTCGAAGATGGCAAGCTGGTGCTGGAAAAAATCGACAAAGGAAAGATGTCACATGATGAGTTCTTTGCCGAGATGCGCCAGCAAGGCATCGAGCATTTGGGACAGGTGCGCGTTGGGCTATTAGAAACCGACGGTACGTTTAGCATTTTGATGTTTGCTGATAATGAAATACGTTATGGATTACCCATATTTCCTAAGGCTTACCAGTCAGTGGGAGAAGTCAAAGCCCAGCAGCCATACGCTTGTATGTATTGTGGTTATGTGGAGCATTTGCTGTCAGAACATAATGCACCTTGCGAGCGCTGCGATGAAAAATGTTTGGGCTGGGCAGAGGCGATCAACACCAAGATTGTACGTTGATACATTGGATAGTTTTTGGCACATTTAACAGATTTAGCGATAACAATATTACGCTTCTTATTAAAAAATAAGGACAAATTTGCTATCGCTCAAATCACACATCACTAGCAGTACTACTAACAACCACTATGGCAGTAGATACTCTTGACTATTAATAAACATATCTGTAACTACTGTATTACCCAAGAACGTTATTCAGCCATTTACCGATATCTTGGATTTGCGGCATACAAACTTGATGCGCCATCGGGTAAGTTTGATAAGTGACCTCGTAGCCTTTTTTGGATAGCGTATCGTACGCTTGCTCGCCTAGCATCACTGGCACGACAGGATCATGACTGCCATGCTGAATTAAAATCGGCAAGTCTTTGTTGGCTGCGCTATAGCTTAACTGCTCATTGGTGGCGAGATAAGTAGAGAGTGCCATCAGTCCTGCCAAACGCTGCGGGTAGGCAAGCGCGGTATGATAAGCCACTGCCCCACCTTGTGAGAACCCCGCAATGACGATATGCTCAGGGGCTACGCCGCGCGCGATTTCACGTTCAATCAGCGCGCCAATCTGCTGCGCTGATATTTCAATTTGAGCCACATCGATTTTGCGCTCAATGCTCATCTCTAAGATATCGTACCATGCTGGCATGATCATCCCACCGTTGACGGTAACGGCACGTTTGGGTGCATGTGGGAAAACAAAACGGATACCATATTCAGGATTGAGACCCAGTTGCGGCACAACAGGCTCAAAATCATGACCACTCGCGCCTAAGCCATGTAGCCAAATAACCGCACGGTCGATAACCTTTTGCTTAGGGTTGTGCTCGGTAATAACGCATTCTAGGCATTCTAATAAATAGTCACTCATGTTATGTCCTTTCATTCTGACAAATTGACGTTTACTATTAAAGCCATTGGTACCACCAATGAAGCAATAGCATTTATAGGTGTCTGTGCAAAACCAGCAGTATACTATACCTCGATAAGGACTGGCGACTGCTACTCATAGTCTCTACTCGCCATACACAAGCACCGTTTGAGTTCAGCCGCGTGATTCATTGATTTTTCACAGCACTGCAGCTGCCCACTGATTTTATCTATCGGCTTTTATGTTAGGATAACTGACAAGTGTTTGGGTAGCTATCAATCTATACTTTATGACTATTGCTGCCGCCATTTATCTATCTTAACCACAGAAGTCACAACGCTCATGACCCATATTTTATTGGTAGAAGACGATCCTGCCATCGCTACCTCATTAAAAATCACCTGTAAACGCGAAGGCTGGCAAATAACGTGGCTAGATAATGCCCATGATGTCTTACCCTTTTTACAGCATGAGCCAGCGCCCATACTGTCGGCCGTTATTTTGGATGTGGGTCTACCAGATGGTGATGGCTTAAGCTTATGTCAAGATATCCGCCGCGCGCCTGATATTGGCGATCTAAAAGACTTGCCAATTGTGTTTTTGACAGCACGCAGTGAAGAAGTAGACCGTATTTTAGGGCTTGAGATGGGCGGTGATGATTACTGTACCAAGCCGTTTAGTCCTCGGGAACTAGTCGCACGATTAAAGGCCATTTGGCGGCGTGAGCAGTTATTTTTACAACAAGCGAGAACCAGTACACCGAGGGACGATGCGCCGAATCAAGATGCATCGGGTAACGGATCGGGACAAACCTCAACCGAAACTCAGGTGGTCAGTTTTCATTGTCGCTCGGGGCTGTGGCATTATCAGCCACTTAACTATTCTTTGCTGTGGCAAAACCAAAAATTGGATCTGAGTAATACGGAACGCAAAATATTGCTGACGCTACTGCAAGCACCCAACCAAGTCTTTAGCCGAGAGCAACTGCTCAATGCGGTGAGCGACTATCCTGATCACCGCTTAGCACGTACCATTGATAGCCACGTCAAGTCCATTCGCAAACAACTGGCGTGCGTTGATGACAGCATTGATGTGATTCATACACACCGAGGGTTAGGCTATGGACTTTGTCCTGCCTGATGCTAAGGAGTAACCACGTCGATGTCGCCTGATAATGCTCCTTCGTCTGCGTCTGTAGGTGACCAAAAGCGCCTTGCCAAGCCAGAGGCTGCCAATTGGTACGCCAAGTTGCATCCTATTGGCACCTCACCGCAGCAAACGCCAGCACCCAAGCGCCTGCTGAATCTGAGTATATTTTTTCGGATTTGGCTGGCAGTTGCTTTGGTATTGTTACTTTGCGGTATGGCGGTGTTCTCGCAGCTATTTGGTTACGTCAAACCCACAGCGCAGCAAGTGATTGAAGACACGCTCTCAGATACCAGTCATTTACTAGCGGCAAGTTTGCAAGCACCAATGCAAACCAAGCAGTTATATGATGCCGATTATCAGCAGCAGCTTGATGCCGCTTTTTTGGGTGGGTCATTGGCAAATGTCCAGCCAGCTGCAGATACGCCACCTATCGATGTCTATCCAGCCGAAGGCGTAGACAGTCGCTTTCGGGTTTATGTGACCGATGATCAAGGCATGGTAATCTATGACTCACTGCCGACACCTAATAATGCCGAAGGCGAAGACTATAGCCGCTGGAATGACGTCTATCTGACCTTGCGCGGCAAATATGGAGCCAGAAGCACCATACAAGCATCAAACCCTAACGACACCGTCATGTATGTGGCGCAGCCTATTCGAGATAATGCAGGATCTCTGGTTGGTGTGGTCAGTGTTGGCAAATCAGTCTCTAGCGTACTGCCCTATTTAAATAACACCCGTGAGCGAATGCTGATTACCGCGCTGCTAATGAGTATTGCCGCGCTTACTCTTGCAGGGCTTGTGGCATGGTGGCTCAAACAAAGCATTACCTTGGTGACCGAGTATACTGGCGCATTGGCAGAAAACACCAAAAAACCCTATTTTTATCTTGGCTGTGAGCTTAACAGCCTGACCGATACTATCGAAACCATGAAACATCGGTTAGAAAATCGTGCTTACGTCAATGATTATGTCCATACCTTAACCCATGAGTTAAAAAGCCCACTAACGGCCATTCGTGCCAGCAGTGAGCTACTTGAGGACGATGGACTCGATAATGAAGATCGGCACATGCTCAGTCAAACCATCAGCGAACAAGCGCTGAAAATGCAACAGCTGATCGATCGCTTACTATTGCTGGCAACGGTTGAGCAGCCAACCTTTAAGCTCAACCGTGAATTGCTACCACTATTGCCGCTACTCAACAGCTTAAGTATTGATAATAGTGCCAAGCTACAACAGCAGCATTTGCCGCCCATTGCTATTTATATCAATGATGTGCCGCTATCTGCTAGCACGCATCAGCAATATAACAATGCAACCACTGTTTTTGCTGACTCTTTTTGGCTGATACAAGCGCTACAAAACATCCTCGACAATGCCATTTATTTTGCAGCAACCACCGTCACTATTCGCCTTTACACCTCAGCATCCATGGTCACCCTTGCTATCTTTAATGATGGCAAATTGCTGCCCGACTATGCGGTGGACAAAGCCTTTAATCGATACTTTAGTTTGTCACATCAAAGCAATCAGCAAACAATGTCACAAACAACAGCGCAATCACCATCAAAAAACAGTCAACGTAAAAAAGGCACAGGATTGGGTCTGACGCTGGTCAAACAAGTGATCGAGCATCATGGCGGGTCTGTTGGTATCAGCAATATGGCAGCAGATGCCATGTTCGCACGGGACGCTGGCGTACAGGTCACTGTAAGCTTACCGATAGCCAAAACAAAAGCTAAAATCAATAAAGCAGAACAGCAAACGCCCGCCTGATTCATTGGTTTTTCATACTTTTTGCATCGGTTTTATATACCACTGCTTTAGGATAAGACAATCAAAAAAGGAAAGGATCAAAAGGCGCCATCACCAGAAGACTTTTGATCTGCTTTTTTTAATCGATTTCATCATTATCCAAAAGGTATCCGCACATGGCATCATCAACATCAAGCTGGCTTGGTCATAGCCGCAGACACTGTCTACACACACTCTCAGCACAAGGCATCGACAGTATTCCCTTTGGTCACTGGCTGGCCATTCCCAGCCAGCAAGTACTGCTTGTTTTTCGCAACCAGCAGTGCGTGGCGATAGATCAGCATGCACTGTTATCAGACCGTAGCGACTTGCAAGCCGCTTAACCAGCAGCACATGACCAAGTATAACTATTAGGGACACGCCCTAAAAACCCCTGAACATTTTTGAGTGACTAAGCCGCGCAAAAATATTCAGGGGTTCGTTTTAGGGCTAATAATTTTATGTTCACTTATCCGGTCTGTTATAAGGCCTCACAAGACCGCACCATTAGCACATCACGTTAATTGATGGCACTCACAGGCGGCTTAACATCGGCGTTTTGACCACGGTGGCGCAAATAGTGATCCAGCAGAACAATGGCCAACATGGCTTCGGCAATGGGTGTGGCTCTGACGCCGACACATGGATCATGGCGACCTTTGGTCAACATATCGACAGCATTGCCTTCAGTATCGATACTCTTGCCCTTAGTAGTGATACTAGAGGTTGGCTTGAGCGCAATACTGACGCAAATGTCTTGGCCAGAAGAAATCCCACCCAAAATACCGCCCGCATGGTTGGCTGTAAAGCCATCTGGTGTCATCTCATCACGACTACGATGACCGAACTGCTCGGCAACTGCCATACCATCACCGATCTCAACCCCTTTAACTGCATTGATACTCATCATCGCGTGCGCAATATCAGCATCCAAACGATCAAACACAGGCTCACCTAGGCCGACAGGTACACCGCTGGCGATGACTTCAAGGCGAGCACCGCAGCTGGTACCTTCGCGGCGCAGTCTGTCAATCAAGACCTCAAAACGACCCACAGCTTCAGCATCAGCGCAGAAAAATGGGTTGCTGTTTACAAAGTCCCAATCAATTTGACTTGGGTCTTTGACGTGGCTGTGCTCAGTACCGATTTGGGTCACATGGCCGCGTACCTGTACGCCCAAACGCTCTTGTAAGTACTTTTTGGCAATGGCTCCTGCCGCAACGCGCATCGCTGTTTCACGGGCTGAAGAACGGCCGCCGCCGCGATAGTCGCGAAAGCCATATTTCATGCTGTAGGTATAATCAGCGTGGCCAGGACGAAAGGTGTCTTTGATATCACTATAATCTTTTGACTTTTGATTGGTGTTGCGAATGAGCAATCCAATCGATGTGCCTGTGGTTTTACCTTCGAACACACCAGAGATGATCTCCACCTCATCTGACTCGCGGCGCTGGGTTGAGTACTTTGAGCTGCCGGGTTTGCGTCGATCCAAATCCGTCTGCAGATCGTCAGCGCATAGCGCAAGGCCGGGCGGTACGCCATCGACAATGGCCATCAAACCCGCGCCGTGCGACTCACCGCAGGTTGTCACACAAAAAAGTTGTCCAATACTGTTGCCTGACATGGTTATCCTTAAAATAATACCGTCTATAGAGCGCAGTAGCCCCGTTGATTATTGATTACACTTATTGCTGGCTGGCATCTAGCAGCTGAACATAATGGGCAAATTTATCACGGTGCGCCATCAACTCATCAAAGGTAATGGCAAAGATACCATGACCACCGTTAGCAAATTTGAGCCAGTCAAATTGAATATCAGGGTAAGCTTGGCTCAGCGCCCACTCACTATCGCCTACCTCACACACCAGCAGACCCTCAGGGCTGAGATAATCTGGCGCTTCAAATAAGATATGATGTACCAAGGTTAGACCGTCTTGCCCTGCGGCTAAGGCATGCTCAGGCTCATACAAAAACTCAGGAGGCAGATCCGCCATAATAGCCGCATCTACATACGGTGGGTTGGTCACGATCAGCTCATACTGATGATCGGCTGGCAGTTTGGCGAACAAATCGGACTCGATCACATTGACCTGATGGCTCAGTCCGTGATGCTCGACATTGACCGCCGCTACTTCAAGCGCGCCTTTATCAATATCAGTGGCATCGACCATAGCATCCACAAAACGCGTCGCCAAGGCAATCGCAATACAGCCAGAACCAGTGCACAAATCCAAAATATGCTCAGGCTGGGACAATTGTTTCATCTCAAGACCATGATCAAAAAACATCGCTGACTGATCATTCGGTTTTGTGCCCAAAGGCTTGGCCAACTCATTGACATCAAAATACGGATAAAACTGTTGACGGATCAGCTCAGCGATAGGCGATCTTGGAATCAGGACGCGCTCATCAACATAAAATGGTAACTCACAAAAATAAGCCAAGTTAATGAGGTAACTGAGCGGCTTGCGCTCAGCGATACGCTCTTCTAGCAAGCCAAGTACCGCCTGCTTTTCAGAATCGGTCAAGCGGCAATCCAATATCTGCTCATTGGCAGCCCAATCTAACGACAGCGTATGTAATACAATCGCTGACGCTTCTGCAAACTCATCTGTCGTACCCTGCGCCACCACCACATCGTAGTTACGCAGCTGGGTGACTGCAAAACGGATAAAATCTCGAATGCTAGACAGCTGAGCTCTGGCTTCCTCAAGCTCAGCATGCAACGTGGCAAACTGATCCTGCTCAACCAACTCATCAGCGTCTAGTATTTCATCACCATCAAGCGCTAAATCATGAGCCTCTTGACCGCTAAAATATTGATTTTGAAACTCTTCTGCACTTATGGTCTCATGATCTGACATATCGCACCTTTTAATTACGCACCTGATAAGCACGTCTAATGGGTTAAGTAATAGGCTATTAGCGCATTATAGACATAAACATCAGAGAGCGCCAACCACTGTACATATTAGTTCCACTTGCCAGCCACCATCGCTGCGCGCTTAAAATCCAAACCGTTTCAACCAATGTGCTTATCTATTCGCTAGAATGCCTCTCCAAAACCTTTCTTTACTGGGTTTTTGCGCAATATAAGCGTCAAATCCTGACCCGATTCTCACCCTATTGTAGTGAATACGTCAACAAGCACACTGCAGCATTCAATAATAACCAAAAGCTGAGACAAAAGTTTGCGAAGCGCCAGAATTATGCGCATAATAACCGCATTGTAATTACTGACTGTGATTGAATATGATGACAAAAAAGCCTCTGATTACCGCCATCTCTATCGCTGCATGCGCGGTGGGTATTAACGTTAGTGCGCTTGCCGCGCCTAGTAACAATCAAATGCCCTCTATGGCAGTACTGGCAAGCCTCAATGTCCAAGAAAACCGCAGTAACTCACTAAATAGTGCGACAGACGCGCCAACCCCCAATGTCAACCCTACCGACCGCATGGGTCAGCTGATTGAAAACAAGCAAAGAGCCAAGCCTGTTACACCCAGTCCCACACCTGCAATTGCGGCTGACAATATGAGCGCCGAAGAGCTGACCCGTAAGGATGAGCAATCAGACAGAGTCGATGACATCGACGAAGGCCAAGCCGTTGCCGCGCCAAACAGCTCAATGAGCGACAGCGCAAGCTCTGCTGACCCCCTGTCGTTTGAGCTGCCTGAAAGCGAACGCTTACAAGACTTTAGCGATGACCCCACCATCAAAAGCATCGAAGACATCAATGGTAAACGTCACACCACGCTAAACTTATCTGACTACGCTCAAAAAGTGAACAGCGCTGCGTGGTCACCCAATATGAAAGTCAACTCAGCGATGACCATCAAGATGCAGGCGCTGCTGGATTGGAATCACGCCTCTCCTGGCCCAATTGATGGCGGCTGGGGCATGAACAGTAAAAAAGCCCTGACCAACTTCCAAGCAATGAAGGGTCTGCCGACGACTGGTCGCATGAATCAACAGACTTGGGATGCGTTAAACAGAAACATATCAAGCAACAAACCAGTCTTGGTGACGTACACGCTAACCGAAGATGACATCAATACCAACTTTGCTGCCACGCCATCAGGGGCTGAATCCAAATCTAAGATGAAAGGTCTCTATTACCAAGATATCAAAGAGATGCTGGGTGAGCGTTTTCATATGGACGTACGTTACCTTGATAAGTTGAACAAAAACAAAACTTACCAAGCAGGTGAAACCATCACCGTGGTTAACACGCGTGGCGCGCTAAACCAGCGCATCAATCGCGTTGTGGCCAACAAAGCTGACAAAACACTATATGCCTATAACGGTGACCAGCTGGTGGCCACCTATCCGACCACCGTCGGTAGTGACAGCACCCCATCACCGCATGGTACTTATAAAATCGTTAATAAAGTCAAAATGCCGTGGTACAAAGCTACCGTTGGTGAAGACGCTCAAAAACAAGTCTTTATGCTGCCACCAGGCCCCAACAACCCAGTTGGCGTGGTATGGATGGGCTTATCAAAACCCTCATATGGTCTACATGGCTCACCAAAACCTGAAGGTATCAGTCGTCAAGCCTCGCATGGCTGTATCCGTCTAACCAACTGGGATGTACTTGAGGTATATGCCAACATCGAAAATGGTGCCACCGTTGAGCTCAAATAACGTTCATAAGCCTTTTATATTTGTACAAAAAAAGACCTTTATACGCTAAAGGTCTTTTCTTTGTTCATGGCCTTTGCATTGACCAATACTGTGCTCTTAACTTGTCATCATGCGACTACAGTCTATAAACATCTTCATTCCCAGTGATGCTACTGATTTTTTTGGTAAAGAAAATTCCAGCAGGGATAGAAGCGACCAACCCTGCAACTACTGTGACCTGCATATGCCAAATGCCATCATAGCCTGCGACCAATACGCCAATAATAAATAAACCAGTAATGACCGTTGCTGCCATGGAGTAAACGATAGAGAATAATGGCCAGTTCATGATTTAATCCTCATACATTGTGTGGGTATAAGTACTTTATACGCCATATCCATACTAATAGTAAGTATTTAATATAAACGCCACGTTTACGCATAATAGCTGACTTGTGTTCAAAACCATGTTAATATTATGGATTTACTCTCATACTTTCCTAACCTACTTTTTTTACGCATTTTTACCTTCAAACTGCCTCACTTTTGATCAAAACCATCATTTTTTGGATATGGTTGAATGCTCTTGCACAAAAAAAAGACACGTACGCAGCGCTTTATCATTACAATAATGACTCTCTGTCACCCTCTTGATAAAGCCTACTTGCCATGACTGCTTCTGACGCCGCACCGCCACCAAAAGATACTGACCCTGCGACCACACCTGCAATGGATGAGCAAAGCACAGAAACACCTGAAATACTGCTCGACAACACAGGTTATGCTGCCTCTGATACCTTATCTGGTGTCAGTGAAGACGACTATGAACAAGAAGCACGCTCAGGCGCACAGCCTCCAGAACCTAAGGTCACCATCACCTCGCCCAGCCCCGATGTGGTCATTGCCACCTTAGAAACCCCTGACCCGAATGCAGCCGCGCAGGCAGAAACAGAGGACATCTCAAGTACTGAAGACACTGATAGCCGTACTATTCAAGACAACTCAGATCAAGACAGCTCAGACACCATCGACAAACAAGAACCAACCACCACGGCGCATCATACAGATGATGCCAATAATAGCCACTCCGTACCTGTAGACGAAAGCCTCAACGATTCTAGTGCAGCGGCACAGCCTGCCTCTACCACGAACACGGATATTGCTGGCACGACAGATACCCATACGGATGTATCTCACGCCACTAACCCGCCAGCGGCATCAGAAGCAACCCATACAGAAGCAGGCTTGAAGTCATCAACGACACCTGCAACCGATAGTGGTGACGACATACCCGCAGAGGTCATCAGCGCCGATCCAAATACCCAAGAAGGCAGTATTGACCCAGAAGATGCCGTCAGTGCAGAAGCTGAAAAAGAAGCGGCTGAGCAAGAGAAAAAAGAAGCCAAACTTGAGGCTTACAAACAATTTGTTGCTGAGCAATTTAGTGATAAAAAAATAGATTACCCTGAAGTACGCGTTACCATTGAGGCCAACGCACTACCAAGTAAAATGTACTTTGTCATGAATACGCTGTCCGCCATTATTGCCAGCTATGGCTTGGTGACCAATTCAGCGGCGGTGGTGATCGGTGCGATGCTCGTCGCCATGATGCTCGGCCCCATCACGGGCGTGGCGCTAGCGATTATCGATTATCGCATGCCGCTACTGCGCAAATCTTTGTTAACCGTGGCTGCTGGTGTGTCACTGGTGATAGTGGTGGGCTTCGTGGTTGGACTACTGCATCAGGGGCAGCCTTTAACCTCTGAGATATTGTCACGCACACAGCCAACCTCAATGGATTTGATGATTGCCCTTGCTGGTGGTACTGCAGGCGCTTATGCGATGGTGTCTCCGCACTTATCTGTGGCGGTTGTTGGCGTTGCCGTTGCCACGGCTTTGGTGCCGCCGCTGGCTGCCAGTGGCATCTTGTTTGCCAACGGTGAGCTACAAATGGGGCTTGGGGCGCTGCTACTTGCCATAACCAACATCATTGCCATTCAGTTTACCAACGCAATGGTACTGTGGTTTCTAGGGTTTCGCCGATTGGTCGATGATGATTATAAATCAGGCACCTATTTGACCTTTTTACGCCGTAATGCAGTCACTTTGTGTCTATTGGTCGGTCTGGGTATTTATTTGACACTGAACCTAAATAGTAATGCCAAACAGCAAGCCTTCGAAAATCAGGTTAAAGAAGCCATCAATGCCCATTTTAAAGATCAGGGAAATGTATTAACCAATACTCAGTTTGATAAAAACAATGGCTTTCAAATCATCCGCGCCGTGATTCGCGGTGAAACCTCGCCAAACTCACAAGATGTACAAGAGATCGAAAATGTGATCACCAAAGAGATGACTGAGCGCTTCCCCAAGTATCCTCCTATCAAGCTGCAACTGCGTTATCTACCTGTGCAAGTGATTGAGTCCGATCCTCTCATCAAAGACAAGCTTGATGAAACTGATGCTGCCATTTTGACCAACTGATGTAACCAACCAAGCCTGCCAGCCCAACCATATTGCTCTACGCAACACGCGCTATCAGTGGCGCGTTATCGATTGCTTACTGAGGAATAACCCACACGTCATAGATGATTGTGCTAAAATCGCTTGCAAAATTATTTACTCTATTATTCTTTTCATCTTCTCTGTTAGTAAGGAGCCGCTGTGAGCCAGCCTTTTCGCTCAGCCGATATTCGCCAAGCCTTTATCGATTTTTTTATAAGCAAGCAGCACACCAATGTCGCCTCATCAAGCCTGATTCCGCACAATGACCCCACGTTGCTGTTCACCAATGCGGGCATGAACCAGTTCAAAGAGACTTTTTTGGGGATGGAGCCACGCGACTACAGCCGCGCCGTGACCTCACAAAAATGCGTACGTGCTGGTGGTAAACACAACGATTTGGACAATGTTGGTTATACCGCGCGTCATCACACGTTTTTTGAAATGCTGGGGAACTTCTCATTTGGCGACTACTTCAAAAAAGTCGGTATCGCTTATATTTGGGAGTTTTTAACTTCTAAAGAGCAACTGGGTCTTGATAAAGATCGCTTGTACGTCACCATTTATGAAACCGATGACGAAGCCTTTGATATTTGGCACAACGATATTGGCATCAGTGCCGATCGTATCATTCGTATTGGCGATAATAAAGGGGCACCTTACGCCTCAGACAACTTTTGGACCATGGGTGACACTGGCCCTTGCGGCCCTTGTACCGAAGTGTTTTATGACCACGGTGCAGATATCGAAGGCGGCCTACCTGGCACGCCTGAAGAAGATGGCGACCGTTATATTGAGATTTGGAACTGCGTCTTTATGCAGTTTAATCGCCAAAAAGATGGCACTATGCTGCCATTACCTGCCCCAAGTGTGGATACAGGTATGGGCCTTGAGCGCATCAGTGCCATCATGCAAGGCGTACACAGCAACTATGAGATCGATTTATTTGTCGAATTAATGGATGCCGCTGCTGACGTCTTGGACATCACCAATGAGCAGCAAGCATCGCTGAAAGTGATCGCCGATCATATCCGCGCCGTATCGTTTTTGATTGCTGATGGGGTGATGCCAAGTAATGAAGGGCGCGGCTATGTGCTACGCCGTGTTATTCGCCGCGCTGTCCGTCATGGCAATAAGCTGGGCGCTGATAGTGAATTTTTCTACAAGATGGTTGCGCCGCTTGTTGCGCAGATGGGTGATGCCTATCCTGAGCTGGTAGAGCAGCAAGCTCGTATTGAAAATGCCATTTTAAAAGAGGAAACCCAGTTTGCCAAAACCTTGGCACAGGGCCTGCGCTTACTTGCCAGCGAGCTTGAAAACCTCAAAGATGGCGACACGCTCTCAGGCGAAGCGGCCTTTAAATTGTATGACACCTATGGCTTCCCTGTTGATTTGACTGCTGATATCACTCGTGAGCGCGGCATCATCATTGACGAAGACGAATTTGACGAGCACATGCAAGCGCAGCGTGAACGCGCTCGTGATGCGGGTAAGTTCGATGTCGATTACAGCAGTGTCATTCAGGTAGAAACACCGACTGAATTTGTCGGTTATGAACAATTAAGCGAAGAAAACTTACACATCGACGCGCTATATCAAGATGGCCAAGCCGTCGATAGCCTACCCGAAGGCAGCGAAGGCGTGATCGTCCTTAATCGTACGCCATTTTACGCAGAGGGCGGCGGACAGGCAGGCGAGCTGGGTGAGATTCGTAGCAGCTCGGGTGTTTTTGAAGTACAAGATACCAAAAAATCAGGGCAAGCCATTATTCATTATGGCGTGGTCACTATGGGTGAAATGACCACGGCTCAAAGCGCCTCTGCCCAAGTACTCTCTAGCATTCGCGCGGCCAGTGCCAAAAACCACTCAGCCACTCACCTGTTACATGCGGCACTGCGCCACGTCTTGGGTAATGACGTCACGCAAAAAGGCTCACTGGTCACCAGTGACGTGCTACGTTTTGACTTTTCGTATGATCAGCCAGTTAGCAATGCTGAGATTGCTCGTGTAGAGCGCTTGGTCAATGAGCAGATCCAAGCCAATACCCCAGCTCGTATCGAGCACATGAGTATCGATGCGGCTATGAATCAAGGCGCGATGGCACTCTTTGGCGAAAAGTATGGCTCAGATGTACGTGTCTTAACCATGGGTACAGATCATATCGTTGACGGACAGCGCCAGCCCTTCTCTATTGAGCTGTGCGGCGGCTTGCATGTTGAGCGTACTGGTGATATTGGTATGCTCAAGATCACCAGTGAAGCAGGTATTGCCGCAGGTGTCCGCCGTATCGAAGCCCTCACAGGTATGAACGCCTTAAAATACGTTCAGCAAAGCGAGCAGCAATTAAGCGAGCTCGCAGGACAACTGAAAGTCAAACGCCCCGAAGTGGCACAGCGTGTGCGCACCATGGCAGACAAGCAGCGCGAGCTTGAAAAACAATTAGAGCGCTTGCAGCAAAAAATGGCCAGCGCACAAGCAGCCGACTTATTGGATGAGGTACAAACCATCGCCAGTACGCCTGTCTTGGTCAGTACCCTTGCAGGCATTGATGGCAAATCCATTCGTACCCTAATGGACGATATCAAATCCAAACTACCAGATAGCGTCATTGTCCTAATCGGTGATAAAGAAGGTCAGTTGGCACTGGCTGCCAGTGTGGCAAAATCAGTCACCAGCCGCATCAAAGCAGGTGATATCATTCGTCATCTGGCGGGTGAGCTGGGTGGTAAGGGCGGCGGCAAGCCTGACTATGCCCAAGGCGGCGCACCCAAGGCGGACAATAGCGCCGCTGTCATTGGTACCTTGCCTGCATGGATTGAGACCCAATTGGGTTAAAATGGGTTCAATAGCTCACGCCTATGGCGACTGGTTATAAGGACTATAACCAATCGCCATAGGTCTAACCCAGACTGCGACTTAAATTTGCCGCGCAAGTGTGCTATAAAGTACAGCGGTCAGACAATAAATACATCACCCTCTCATACGAGTTTTGCAATTTCTATAATCCAGCGCGATTGTTACGAGTGCCAATGCATACGTTTTGAGCTTTATCTGGTAAGCAGGGTCTTACAGATATGCACCATAAGTCTGTTGCATAATTGGTACGAAGCAATGGCCATTGATGAATCATAGGTAAACCTTTATGGCGTTAATAGTACAAAAATACGGCGGTACGTCCATGGGCAGTATCGACCGCATCAAAAACGTCGCCAAGCGTATCAAACGCTGGCATGACAATGGCCACCAAGTAGTGGTCGTGGTCTCAGCCATGAGCGGCGAAACCAACCGCTTGATTGACTTGGCGCGCCAAATCAGTAAGCAGCCCGACCCACGCGAATACGACCAAATGGTCTCAACGGGTGAGCAGGTCTCTATCTCCTTACTGGCGATGGCGATTAAAGAGTTGGGTATTGGCGCACGTTCATTTACAGGGCGTCAAGTTGCGATCAAAACCGATAATGCGCACAACAAAGCCCGTATCGAAAGTATTGATGATGAAAACATCCGCGAGCAGCTTGATGCGGGCAATATCGTCATCGTCGCAGGCTTTCAGGGCATTGATGATGAAGGCAACTCAACCACCCTAGGACGCGGCGGCTCAGACACCACTGGGGTTGCGATTGCAGCAGCGCTTGGCGCGGATGAATGCCAGATTTATACCGACGTTGACGGCGTATACACCACAGACCCACGGGTCACCTCAAAAGCCAAAAAGCTTAAAAAGATCACTTTTGAAGAAATGCTTGAGATGGCAAGTCTTGGCTCAAAAATCTTACAAATTCGCTCAGTAGAATTTGCAGGCAAATACGGCGTACCGTTACGCGTGTTGTCAAGCTTTGATGAAGATACTGATGGCAGTTTTGATGACGACTTTAAAAACAGCGTCGGCACCCTAATTACGATAGACGAAGGAGACAACATGGAACAGGCAATCATCTCAGGTATCGCTTTTAACCGCGACGAAGCGAAAATTGTAGTACGCGGTGTGCCTGATCACCCTGGTATCGCCTCAGCCATCCTCAGCCCTATCGGTCGTGCCAATATCGAGATTGATATGATCGTTCAGAACGTATCAGCACACGGTACCACTGACTTTAGCTTCACTGTAAACCGCAACGATATGGACAAGGCGATGTCTGTGCTGAACAATGAAGTCAAAGACGACATTGGTGCCAAAGAAGTGGTTGGTAACAGCGACGTGGTCAAAGTCTCTTTGGTCGGCGTTGGCATGCGCTCACACGCGGGCGTAGCCAGCTTGATGTTTCAAACCTTGGCAGAAAATAACATCAACATCCAAATGATCTCTACCAGTGAAATCAAAGTATCTGTATTGATTCAAGAGCAGCATTTAGAAAAAGCTGTTAAGTCACTGCACACCGCTTTTGGCCTTGACCGTGAAGATGGCGAGAGCAAAGTGGCCAGCTAAGCACTATGTCAGCACTATGCTGTTAGGGCTGGGACAACATTGATGGTTCATACCAAATAGGGTCTTTTAAGATCCTATTTTTTATACATATAGAGGTTCATAAAATACATAGCCACCAGTGAATGTTATGAAAAGCCGTGACAGTATCGGTTATGCCACCTATAATGGACACTTCATTTGGGCCAAATGAATTTACCTATTGTCACCACAAGGCAGCGCCCTCGGGTTGAGTGTGATTGATATTGGTTATATGCTGATAAGGTTATCCGTATAAAAACCAAGCAACTGCTGCTAATGGGTGATATCCTGCAATTGAGATGTAACGTAATGAGTAATAATTTACTAATGCGACATAAGGAGTGTGACGCATGTTGATTTTGACACGCCGTGTGGGCGAAACATTAATGATCGGTGATGAAGTGAGTGTGACTGTCTTGGGTGTTAAAGGCAATCAGGTACGTCTGGGCGTCAATGCGCCAAAAGACATCGCTGTACACCGTGAAGAGATTTATCAGCGTATTCAGCATGAACGTTCTGTACAATCGCAAATGCAGCATCTAGAACAAGGCAACTTTGCGCCTTCTTTTGATGACGAAGACTATTTTAATCGTTAAGTCATATGCGTTTAATATAGTGTTTGCTTTTTAACTTGCTTTGAGGTCATTTAATTATGAGTATCCGCCAGTCAGACGTATCGGCATTGCTTAATGGTTTGAACAAAAAAGCCATTGGATTTAATGATGTCATCAGCTTTATTGATGATTTTTATCGCTATACTCCTGTATCTTTTGTTAATGGCATGGTACACAATGATGCAGGAGAAAATGAAGGCAGCGCTAAGATTTTTGGATTTGCCAAACATCATAGCTTAAGCCAAATTGATACCTTGCAGTTGTTTGGTGAGCATTATGAAAAAGTACGTGCCACACCAAATGGTACCGACCATGCCAATATCCGTAACTTTTTGCATTGGGGTTGGCAAGGATTTTTGATGCAGCACAATCCACTGACCTTGCGTCCAAGTGTGGATACCGCGTCATTATAATCACTGCCTAGTTGTCGCGAATGTCGACAATATAGACCATAAAAACGCCGCATTATCTAAAGATAGTGCGGCGTTTTTGATGCGTTCACTCAAGCAGAGATGCGCATGAGTGAGCGATCTTTTATTTATCTTGAAACTTGACGGGTTGGATCTCTCCTTTGGGGTTTGGCATATTGGGATAGTGGTGCTCATGTTCAACATCACACGCCTCGCCAACCACGCTGCCGTCCTCTTTGATAGGCTTATGGATATAGCCTGTACGCTCAGCAGGTGACAGATGCTCGTGTTCCCAAATCATGACCGCTTGCATGCAGGTCTCACGCTGCTCAGGCGTCAGACGGCGACCATCTGGCCATTTGCCAATCTCAATGGCCAAGCGGAATTTTTCTACCACTTCAGGGGTTAGGCTCGCTAATATCGTCTCTTTGTTCATAGTCTTTTCTCTCTACTGTTTTCTGCGCGCTTGATATGCTAGGGCGTGTCCCTAATGCATGACCATCAAATAACCTACTCATCATCGTCATCATGATCAAGACTGAATTCGTCCGCGTGTACATTCCAATGCAGCTTGGTGCGGCAAGCTTCATAAAAATCAAAACCTGGTGGATGTAGCAGCGTTAATTTGTCAGGATGCTTGCGAATATACAAGCGCTGATTTTGTTCAAGCGGCATACCTTGTTTGCCATCGGCGCTGACCATGGGCTGGGTGCGGTTGTCCTCATGAATACGAATGCTGATTTCGCTATTGCCACTAACCACGATAGGACGGCTGGATAAGGTATGCGGATGCATAGGCACCAAACAAATGGCGTCCATACTCGGATGGATAATAGGCCCACCGCCTGACAGTGCATATGCGGTCGACCCTGTCGGTGTCGCGACGATCAAGCCATCGCTGTGCTGACGATAAACATCATGACCATCAATTTTCATTTGGAAGTCAATCATATGCACTGACTTGCCTGCATGCAAGACCACATCATTCAGCGCCATGTCTTCATAAATAATCTTGCGCCCGTCACGAATCTCCATCGTCAATAAAAAACGATGGTCTAGCTGGTAATCACCCATCAGCACTTGGCGCAGTTTGAACGCCGCCTCTTCAGGTTTAACATCTGCCAAAAACCCTAAGCGCCCACGGTTAATACCCAATACGGGCACGCGGTAGCGCGCGAGCGCTTCGGCAGCATGCAGTATTGAGCCATCACCGCCGACCACGATAACCAAGTCGCATATTTCACCAATCAAACCGCGCTTGACGATTTTGATACGTTCGATCTCGGTCAAGTCTAACGTGGGTAGATGCGCCGTTTGCACATCCATCACTAGAGTCAGCCCTATCTCATTGATGGTCTGGGCGATTTGTATCAGGCTGGTGGTTACGCTGCGCTTACCCGCACGTCCCATCAACCCAATACGGCGAAACGCTGGGTTCTTAATGGCGCGAAACAATTCTGATTCGGGTAAGTGCGGCAGCCGTGCTGACTGCGCTGAGTTTTCCATAAAACGGCTCGGCATAACGTTTAAATCACACGATAATGATAGCGATAAATGAGTAGCGAAACTAGCATAATTTGCCAATGGTTGTTGTTAACTGTAGTAATTGACCCCATATATTATTTATAATTACTAACAACAGTCTATTAACCCTTCACAGGTACACGATAGTGATTTAGTGCGGCGCAGGCAGCTTCTTTGACCGCTTACACTTTTCACAAATTGCAATCAGGCTGAAACCCTATAAATTCTCGCTCACGCAAACACAGTTGACAATCATTTCGGGTTTGCTAAAGTAGCGACATCTATATCATTTTATTTATATTATTAAGGATACATGTATGGCCAATCCTATTGTCAGTCGCGCCGAACTTGCGGTCGGCGGTAAGTCGATGACCGTCAAGGGTGTGGTACAAAAAACCAGTATGCTACTCGGTTTGTCTGCCATATCGGGCATCGGTTTTTTCTTTTATGCAATGATGGCTGGTTTGTCAGCAGGTTTTATTACCATAGCCGCCTTCGGTAGCATGTTTGCTGCTTTTGCGCTGAGCCTAGTGATTATTTTTAAACCACATACGGCTAAGAGCTTATCCGTACCTTATGCGTTGCTAGAGGGTATCTTCTTAGGTGGTATCTCACTATTTTTTATGCGCATGTACCCAAGTGTACCGCTAACTGCACTATGTGCGACCTTTGTTACCGCAGCGGTTATGCTAGGGCTATATCGTTCAGGCTTGATTAAAGTCACTGAAAAATTCCGCTCGATCATGATGTCTGCCATTTTTGCCATTATGCTGCTGTATATCGTGCAGTGGGGTTTTATTCTCTTTGGTTCAAGTTTGCCATTTTTGTTTGATGGCGGCATGATTGCCATTGGTTTTAGCTTGTTTGTGGTCGTGATTGCTTCATTTAGCTTGTTGCTTGATTTTGATAACGTTGAGCGCGGCGTGGCAGCAGGTATCTCTGAAGATTACGAGTGGGTATTTAGCATTGGTATTTTGGCGACGCTCGTGTGGATGTATATCGAATTTATGCGTCTGCTCAGCTACCTACAAGACTAATATCGTACTACATATCTGTATTCAAAAAGCCGCCTATTGATTAGGCGGCTTTTTTTTCACCACTTTATCCAGTTAGGCGCGCTTTAGACGCAAAGCATTTAACACCACCACCAGCGAGCTGAGTGACATGCCTATGGCAGCCAGCCAAGGTGGTACATAACCAAGCACCGCAGGGAACAATACGATGCCGTTGTAGGCCAGCGCCCAGCGGAAATTTTGCTTGATAATACGCTGCGTTTTGTCGGCGATGCGTTTTGCGGCCGCAATGGCTTCGATTTGACCATTTAATATAATACTGTCACTTGAGACTTGCGCCAGATCAGCCGCACCTGCAATTGAGGTCGACACGTCCGCTGCCGCCAGTACGGGGGCATCATTGATACCATCACCGACCATCAGTACTACAGCGTTATCGCTTTGTAGCGCTTTGATATGCTGTACCTTTTCCAGTGGGGATAAGCCATTATAGGCTGCCTGTAAACCCAAGGAATCAGCCATTGTCAGGGCTTGCGGGCTTGGATCACCCGTGAGCATCACCGATTCAAGACCCAGTACCTTGAGCTGGTCAAGCATAGGGGGCGCAGTATCACGCACCTTGTCGTTAAAATAAAAGCAGGCCAACGCTTGCCATTGATGCTCTGCTGCCTGCTCAATGTGGCAGTAAGACAGTACGACCGCTGAACTGGCACGGTGCGCTTCTAAATCAATAGTCGGCTTGTGAAGCGGCGCACCCGCTTCAGTATCTAGCGCAAAATCCATATGCCCGATACGATAGCGTACGCCGTCGATCATCGCCTCTACTCCGCCTGCAGGATAATGGGTCAAGTCCTGCGGCGTTGGTAAGTGTAGCTGGTAGGCCGCTGTCAGTAATGCATGCGCAATGGGGTGACGGCTGCCCACTTCAAGCGCTGCTGCCGTGGCCAGTACGGTGTCTTTTTTGGCAACACTGTCTGCGGCAGACGCATTGTTGGCCGCTGAAAACAGCTCAATATTTAATAGATTGGGCTTACCGTAGGTTAATGTACCCGTTTTATCAAAAGCCACATGCGTGATCTCAGCCAAGGTTTGCAGGGTATGTCCACGTGTGGTCAAAAAGCCATAGCTTGCCAGCCGGTTGGTGGCAACTGTCAGCGCGATCGGCGTGGCCAGTGACAACGCACAAGGACAGGTCGCGACCAGCACGGCCACTGTCGCCCAAATAGCTTGACTCGGATCCACCACATACCAGCCTGCAAAGACCAATACTGATAAAACTAAAATGCGCGCCACAAACCAGCGCGCCAGCTTATCAGCTTGCTGTGCCAGCTTGGGCTTCTCACTCATTGCACGGTTCATAAGGCGATCAATCAAACCAATTTGACTGTCTTCAGGCGCTACCGTGACCAGCATCACAAACGGTTGGCTGTCATTTTGCGCGCCGCCCACGATATACTCGCCTTGATGCTTGACGATCAGATCGCCCTCACCTGTCAGCAGGCTTTGTGACACGGTTGCTGAGGTACTGAGCAAAATACCATCGCTGATGATTTCAGCACCAGCCTCAACCATGATGATGTCGCCCACTTGTAAGCTTTGCGTGGTCACCATGTTTGTGTTTTCTGGCGTTGCGGTTTGCAGATGGTTTTGTTGTTGCCAGTCTTGGGCGATGCGCGTAGTGATACGGCGCACCTCCTCACTCATGTGCTGCAACGTATTTGATATTGGCGGTGTCGACTTGTTATTTTGAGCAGGGCTATCAATCGCAGTAGCCGCATTGGTATCGGACGTCTCGGCTGCAACTTGAGCCAGTATTCGCTGCACAGCTAGCTCGTCTGCCGCGATTTTTTGTACCAACACTGGGTCAACCACTACCAAGTCATTGGCCATAGTCGCCGCTTTTAACCGTGCATTGTGTTCGATATAGCGCCCTGCCAGCAAAAAGAAAATAAACATGCTCACAGAGTCATAATAAGTATGCCCGCTGCCTGTGATGGTGGCATAAAGACTGGCAAAAAAAGTCACCACCAGGGCCACACTGACAGGCACATCCATATTCACTTGACGCGCGCGCACAGCAGACCATGCGGAGACAAAAAATGGAATACCTGCATAAAAAAATACAGGTACACTGACAAACAGCGACACCCAGCGCAAAAAATCCCGCTGTAGTATCAGCATGCCACTATATTCACCAAAATATAGCGCCACGGCATACATCATAGATTGCATCGCCCCAAGCGCGGCAATACCTAAGCGTATCAGCATTTTGTTATTGTGACGCGCCAGCATGGCCTCATGAGTGTCTTGGCGATAGGGCTTGGCCTCATAACCAATCTCGTTAATCACCGCAAGAATATGGCTGATGGGCAGCTTTGCTTCATCCCAAATCACTCGCATCCGCTGATTGGTTAAATTAACTTGGCACCTATCAATGCCATCAACCTCATACAGCCGAGATTCGATCAACCACGTACATGCCGCACAGCGTAGGTTATTCACCGACAGCTCAGCCACCGACAACCCATCTTGGGCATACACAAATTGTGATTTGATCTCATCATGATCATATGCTTCCAGCCGAGTCATCTCTGTGGGCAAGCTGGCTGTTCGGTTGATTTCGGAGCGATCCAAATAATACTGCTCAAGTCCTGCCTCCATGATACTTTGTGCCGCCAGCTGACAACCCATACAGCACATCTCACGCGGCGCACCCAATATGTACGCTTCAAATGGCGGTTTTGGCACGGGGTCTCCGCAATGAAAGCAGTGGCCGATAGGCGGCAGTACCAGCCCATGGTTTAGTTCATCATCTTTGGTCTGAACTGTGGAGGTAGTAGGAATGGCACTAGACATGGTAGATACAGACTCCTTAGAGCGTCAGCATAAATAAAGAAGCGCTAAGCGAAAAAACGCAGGAAACACAAACAGATGGCTCTAAATTCACATAAAAAACATCGCCAGCATTTAAGGTTGGCTTTATTATAGATAGCGGCTTACTCAAGTATCTACCAGTGATCTCCGTCCAGTATATACAAGCTTTGGCCGCAGTAGCAGGCTCATGAATGATCATGCTACTGATGATAGATTGAAAATTTTGTCATTTTGCGTCATTATGAGGCAGTTTTTTTATCCCAAAACGGTGCGTTATCAGTGCAAAAGTCCCAGTTTGTTCCCTCACAATCGTCTCAGTCTGCTGTTAACAGCTTACCCTCGCAGCAGCGCGGTCTTGTGTTCAGCACCATCTTGCTGATTATCGTCATTGCAGGCATGGTGCTATTGGCATTGTATTTGGTCAAGCTTGATCGCACCATTACCCACAAGTTTGAAGGCAAACGCTGGGACATTCCTGCCAAGGTGTATTCTCAGCCACTAGAGCTGTATCAAGGCGCAAGTGTCGACAACGCTACAATCAAACAATGGCTTGAGTTGCTCAATTATCGCAGCAGCAAAGACTATGCGCGGACAGGCAGCTTCCACAAATCAGGCAGCACCTATTTTATCCATACGCGCGGCTTCACTTATAGTGCCAATGATGTCGACCCGGGACAAGTCATCAAAATGACGCTCTCAGGCGGCGAGATCAAGTCTATTCAGAGCACTGAGCAAAACAAGACGGGTATTATTCGCTTAGAACCAGTCAGTATCGGCGGCATCTATCCCGATAATAATGAAGACCGCATGGTCGTATCGCTAGACGATGTGCCGCAGCCATTGATTGATGCCTTAATTGCCACCGAAGATCGCGGCTTTTATGAGCACAAAGGGGTGTCGATACGTGGTATTGGCCGCGCGGTTATTAACAACTTTACTGGCGGTTCACGACAGGGCGGCTCTACCATCACGCAGCAGTTGATCAAAAACTTTTATCTCAACTCAGATCGTACCTTAAAACGTAAGGCCAATGAGGCCTTGATGGCAGTTTTGCTTGAGCTGCATTATAGCAAAGATGAGATACTACAAGCGTATCTTAACGAGATTTACTTGGGTCAAAATGGCAAGCGCTCTATCAATGGCTTTGGTTTGGCTTCGCAGTTTTATTTTAATCAGCCGTTAAATGAGTTGCGTGTTGATCAGCAAGCCCTGTTGGTAGGCATGGCAAAAGGCCCAAGTGTTTATAATCCACGTCGCCATCCAGAAGCGGCCAAACAGCGCCGTGATACCGTACTCAACAACATGCTGGTTATTGGTAAGTTGTCACAAGAGGACTATGACGCGGCCATCGAAAAGCCACTGGGCGTGGTTGATAAAGCGATCGAAGGCAAATCTTTATTTCCTGACTTTTTGGACATCGTCAAGCGTGAGCTAAATGACGTGTACTACTCTGATGATCTAAAAAACGAAGGATTAACCATCATCAGTACCTTAAACCCCATTGCTCAGATGGCAGCAGATAAAGCAGTCGAGAAAAAATTGGGCGAGCTACGCCGTAAAGGCAGCAAAACCAAAGACTTACAAAGCGCTTTGGTTAGTGCCAATCCAGAGACTGGCGAGTTGGTCGCTGTGGTCGGTAGCGGTAGTGAGTTTACAGGGTTTAACCGTGCAGTCGATGCCAAGCGCCAAGTTGGATCTTTGCTCAAACCTGTGATTTATATGACCGCACTTGAAAGTGGGCGCTATAATTTGGCCAGCTCGGTTAACGACTCACCCATCACCGTGAATATCAGTGGCAGCAAACCTTGGACACCTAAAAACTACGACCGCCGCGATCACGGCTATGTACCGTTTACGACAGCCCTTGCCAAGTCTTATAACCAAAGCGCGGTACGCTTAGGTATGGAGTTTGGTGTCGATACCTTTGCCAAACAACTGCGCCGATTGGGCGTAAAAGAAAAAATACCGTCTTACCCATCAGTGTTACTGGGTTCGGTTGACTTGAGTCCTATGGATATGCTCGGTATTTATCAGGTATTTGCCACAGGCGGCTTTCGCACGCCGATTCACAGTATTCGTACCGTGATTGACGATCGCGGACGTATTTTACAGCGCACTGGACTCAATACTCAGCGCAGCATTCCTCCTGAGACCAACTTTTTGATCAACTATGCGCTGCAAGAAGTGGTCAAAAAAGGCACTGCCAAACGTATTCAGTCATTGGGCAGCAAGCTCAATTTGGCAGGTAAAACCGGCACCACTAATGATTACCGTGATGCGTGGTTTGCAGGTTATAGTGGCAACTATGTCAGCGTGGTATGGGTCGGACGCGATGACAATGAGCCCATTGGTCTAAGCGGTGGGACTGGGGCCTTGCCAGTATGGGAAGATTATATGGATCGCCTGAAACTGACACCTGTGGCATTGCCTGAACCTGAGGGCATTGAATGGCTGTGGCTGGAAAATAATTCTGGTAAATTATCAAATGAAAACTGCGCCGATGCACGCTACTTACCCGTGATGTCAACACATCTACCAAAAGAAGCCAGCAGCTGTGCCTTGTCTATCTATCAGCAAGAACGCGCGCGCGAGCAAATGGAGTGGCAACGGCAGCAAGACAGTATCAATCAGCAGCGCCGCCGTGAGGGACTCAATATTCCTAACAGCAGCGTAATTGAGCAGGGCGATCAAGAGGATAACTCAAGACAGGCTGACACTTGGTATGATCGTGCTCTTGAATGGTTCTAAACCCTAAATATGGATGTGGCAGTATCACTAATATCATAAAGCGGAATACGATATGGCAACTTCAAAACAGCAATCATGTCCTTTAGCACAGGCTAATAAAGCCGCAGGAATGCCAATACTACTGACGGCCGTCTCTACAGCCTGCCTGCTGATACTCAGCGGCTGCCAAACCGTACCATCACCACCTGCTACAGGATCACCAGCACCAGTAGCTACTAATACCGTAGAAAAAACCACAGTCGCAATACCAGCAGATAGCAGCGACGAGGTAGATCAAGAAACATACCCTACCGAGCCTGATACACCACCAATGACTCAGCCAGACCGTGCGACACCCGAACCTGAGCCACCACGTCGCGTCATCATCACACCTGCAGAAGATGACGTGGTCATACAACCGCCAGTGCTTGTAGTACCGTCAACGCCGCCGCCTATTTCACCACCTGTTTTGCCGCCTGTGGTCACACCACCAACCCTGCCTACGCCCTCACACAACGAGCTGTTAGAACGAGCACGGCAAAACTCAGTTCAGCGGACACCGCAAACAACCTCCAGCAACAGCAACCTGCCCGCCTTTCGCAACTTAATGCAAGCTGGGATCAATCAGCTGAGCGCAGGCAACTTAACCAGTGCTGAAAATAGTTTTACACGAGCGCAGCGTCTGGCACCAAAATCCTCAGCGGTATACTTTTACCTATCACAAGTGGCGATTAAAAAGAATCAACCACGCAAGGCTGAAGCCATGGCGCGGCGCGGACTGAGTGTTTCAGAAGACAGCATCCGCCGCCGCACGCTTTGGCAACTGGTACTAAGATCGGGGCAAATGCAAAATAATACCCGCGTTATTCGCGAAGCACAGCAAGCACTGCGCTAAATAAGCGTTAGAATGACCATAAAAGCAATGAACAGCTTTTAATCTGTCGCTCAATCCTTTATTTTATCTTCCTTTTATTTAATAAGGTTATCGTTATGGCATGGCAACAACTGCACTTACAATGTGAAAAATCAAATGTCGACTTCGCAGAAGCGCTATTGTTAGAAGCGGGTGCTTTATCTATTGCACTAGATGACGCTGGTGATCAGCCGCTGTTTGAGCCGCTACCGGGTGAGTCGCCACTATGGGATGAGGTCATCCTAACTGGACTCTTTGATGCCAACACAGATATTGGCAATCGCCAAGCGGTCGAAGCATTGAGCCACGACATTGCAGCACAAGTTCACGCCAGTCGTATTTGGCTCAGCGCCGTCGATGATAAAGACTGGGAGCGTGAATGGATGACCCATTACCACCCTATCGAATGTGCTAATGATTTATGGATTGTTCCCAACTGGCTACGACCACCCAACCCAAATGCCACCAACATAATCATGGATCCAGGCCTTGCTTTTGGTACAGGGTATCACGCCACCACGCGCTTGTGTCTTGACTGGCTCACTGAGCAAGATTTGACTGATAAGGTGGTGATTGATTATGGCTGTGGTTCAGGTATTTTGGGTATTGCCGCCCTGCTCCTTGGCGCACGTCATGTCTATGCTGTCGATATTGACCCCCAAGCCGTCTTAGCCACCAATCAAAATGCCGAGCGTAATCAGGTCAAAGACAAGCTCCAAGCCTTTTTGCCAGAAGCATTTAACGATTATTGCAAAGAGCATGACGTTATTCCCGTCGATGTCGTGGTAGCGAATATTCTGGCCAAACCATTGATCGAACTAGCACCTTATCTTGCCAGCTTGATTGCCCCGCAGGGGCGCATTGTGCTGGCAGGACTCATTGAATCACAAACGGAGCAAGTAAAAGAGGCCTATGAACCCTATTTTTTGCTTGATGCACAGCATGCCTTTACTGCTCAAGAAGATCAGCATTGGCAACGTTTATCAGGTACATTTACAGGCTAGCAACATTTAATTACATCTGTTAGGATAGTGCAACAACATTAGTTGATATTTTGTGGCACTATCCTATTTTTTAAAATTTTTACAGACGCCATATCACATGTAACAGTATTTTTGGCTAACAATTTGTCTTATACGGGCAATAGCACTAAGGATAGGCCGAGTAACCCATTCATAAATGATGGTTCATCAGTGCATCATCGGTACCATTACTGCGTTTTTTTGGATTCAAACCTATGACCACGCTTATCGAAACCCAGTGCCCTCAATGTCAGACAGTTTTTGACGTACCTCGCGCACAGCTAGATCAAAAAGATGCCAAGGGTCGTTGTAGTAATTGCCAACATGTTTTTCGCATTAATGATCATTTAACCTTGCAGCCTCAAACCACTCCCGCTCCTCAGACAGACAATATTCCTACCCTAGAGAACACCGCTCCTGAGACTGACGTAACCAAGCCATCTATGATTAAGGAAGATGACATCGATGATGATGCGCTAATCTATGATGATATGGAAATAGAGGACACAGCAGAATCTGAATTGGATTATGGCTCGTTAGAAGATATGGATGCATGGCTGACACAGCTGGACTCTGACACCTCAACAGAGACAAATCCTACCCATACTCAAGACTATTTAGCCCCAGAATCATCTACCATGAGCTCGGCGGATGCTAATAGCATCTATGCCGATACGCCCATGAATAGTGGCAATAAGGAAAACTCTTGGCTTGAGGACTTGCTCAAAGAACAAAATGAACAGGCAGAAGCGCCTACTCTCCAGTCTCCCGAAACAGACCTCTCACAACTGCTCACCGATATGGGAATGGCCTCTGATACTGCGCAGGATCCTCAGTCAGCATCCGTTACTGTTACTCCATCACAATCACGCACACAAACGTCTATTGCAACCATTTTGTGGGCTATAGGCTGCATTGTATTGGCATTATTATTATTTGCACAATATCTGATTTTTAATTTAGATAATATCGTTAAAAATCCTGATCATGCAGACACGCTACAGTCTATTTGTGCAGTGGCTGCCTGCAGTCTACCTCATGCCGATATTGAGGCATTTACTCTTTCTGACGTTGCTCATCAAGCAAGCCGTGTACAAAAAAACTCAGGCGCTAGCGATGTAACTGCCAACTTGGTCAATCAAAGCGAATATATGCAGCTGCTGCCTAGCCTCAAAGTGAGTATTTATGGTGCCAACGGCTTAATCGGCGAGTTTATCGCGCAGCCTCATGATTATTTGCTCAGCACTCAAAGTCAAATGGCGGCAAACAACAGCAAGGCTGTGATGTTCACTATCCCTATTGCAAATAAGCAAATTAAAGATGTCACCATAGTACCTATTTATTGATACGATGTTTATTGATAAGATGGCTTGATGCAAACACTTTACTGATTCAGGCTTAACCCACGATTCTTGAGGACATCAGCTTATGGCACATCATGCACCATACTCTGCCAACCGTTTTGCCCAAAGCATAGAACCCTCAGATGATCTGGGCCATATCGTCTATGATGATTCATATGCGGCACCTCCTGAAATAAAGGCACCCTTACGTGTACATGTTGAGCGTGTGGTTCGTGAATATTTTGCTGCGATTGGTGATGAAATACCAACGGATCTTTACGATCTAATCTTAAAAGAAGTCGAACTGCCCTTATTGACTGTCGTGTTGGAACAGACACGCGGCAACCAGACGAAATGCGCCAAGATACTAGGACTTAACCGTGGCACGCTGCGTAAAAAGCTCAAAACTTATGATTTGATGGACTAAGCGTACACATTTCGTATGATCATTTTTGTATAAAATGCCCAGATGTTTTATCATAGCAGCTTGATTTTTTGTGTTGGCGCTTTCAGCTTAGTCTTATCACCTGTTTTTATGTCAAGATAGGCATATATGGCGCTCATCTTCAGCTGATATCAGGGTTGTGAGCGTCTTCATCATTTTGCCAGACGATCACGTCGGGCTTTTTTTATGGAATTTCTTATGGGCACAAAACCACTTGCATTACTTTCCGTCTCTGATAAATCAGGCATTGTTGAGTTCGCTCAAGGCTTGGTTGACTCAGGATTTGGCTTACTGTCTACCGGTGGTACTTACCGCTTGCTGCAAGAGCATAACGTGGCAGTGACTGAGGTTTCTGATTACACAGGCTTTCCAGAGATGATGGATGGCCGCGTCAAAACCTTACACCCTAAGATTCATGGCGGTATTTTGGGTCGCCGCGGCACAGACGATACGGTTATGAGTGATCATGCTATCGATCGTATTGATTTGGTGGTGGTCAACTTATACCCATTCGCGCAAACCATTGCACGCGCTGACGTGACCATGAACGATGCTATCGAAAATATCGATATTGGCGGCCCTACCATGGTACGCTCTGCTGCTAAGAACCATGCTCATGTCGGTATTGTCACCGATCCTGCAGACTATACTCGCGTATTAGATGCCCTTGATAGTGGTACGGCGCTGAGCACTGAGCTGCGTTACGACTTAGCGGTCAAAGCTTTTGAACATACTGCTCAATATGACGGTATGATTGCCAACTTTTTGGGTAGCCGCGTCAATAAAACACAAAGCGCTGACACCTTTTCGCGTACACTGAACCTGCAGTTCGATAAAACCGAAGACTTGCGCTATGGTGAAAACCCGCACCAACAAGCGGCCTTTTATGTCGAAAATCAGCCGCTACAAGACAAGCAAGCCTCTATTGCTACCGCTAAGCAGCTACAAGGCAAAGCACTGTCTTACAACAACATTGCCGATACTGATGCAGCATTAGAATGTGTTAAAGCCTTTAATGCGCCTGCTTGTGTGATTGTCAAGCATGCCAACCCATGCGGTGTGGCCATCGATAGCGATCAAGTCACGGCTTATCGCACTGCCTTTAGCACCGATCCTGAATCTTCTTTTGGCGGTATCATTGCCTTTAACCGCCCATTGACCTTGGCTGCTGCTAAAGCGATTATTGACAACCAATTTGTAGAAGTCATCATCGCACCAAGCGTTGAAGATGGCGTACTAGAAGCCACTGCCAGCAAGAAAAACGTTCGCGTATTGGTGTGTGGTAAGCTGCCAGCACCAGATGCACGCATCGCTCAAATGGACTACAAGCGCGTTAACGGTGGCTTGTTGGTACAGGAGCAAGATTTGGGCATCATTGGTGCCGATGACTTAAAAATTGTTACAGACGTGCAGCCAACAGAAGCTCAAATCGCTGATTTGCTCTTTACTTGGAACGTGGCCAAATATGTCAAATCTAATGCCATTGTTTACGGTAAAAACCAGCGCACCATCGGTGTGGGCGCAGGGCAAATGAGCCGTGTAAACTCCGCACGCATCGCTGCCATTAAAGCTGAGCATGCTGGTTTGGCAACCAAAGGTGCTGTCATGGCATCTGATGCCTTTTTCCCATTCCGTGACGGTATTGATAACGCCGCTGACGTGGGTATCTCTGCTATTATTCAACCTGGTGGCTCTATGCGCGATAACGAAACCATTGAAGCTGCCAATGAGCACGGCATTGCGATGGTCTTCACTGGCATGCGTCATTTCCGTCACTAAGCCTCAAACTTAGGCTTAAGCCCTTGTTTTTCGCACATCAAAAAAGCCACTATCACATGATAGTGGCTTTTTTAATAGCCTTGTCCCGTCCTAGAATAAGTTGAGACATGCTCGGACGAGACACCTAAATATTCACAATATTAATGGCGATTACTGGCCTTGTGCATCAGCCATATTGGCTTCATTCACGTCTACCTGATACACCATACGCAAATAGTCCAGATAGTCTTGCAATTGATCTTGCCCTAAGTTATCACGAATAATACCCGCGGTTCTGGCCTTTTCAAGGTCTGATAGCTGCGATTGCTGCTCAGTCTTGATACGATCACCAACGATGACTGTTGCACCCAGTTCGGTATTGTCTGCCAGCGCTACGATACCATCAGCAGGGGCTTGTTCGCTAAAGGCCAGACTGCGCTCTTTTTCGGTCAGCAGTGAGGTCTGGCGTTTAACTTCACCAAGCGCTTGCATGGTGACAGGCTGACTGGTGATATCTGCTACCGTTTTGATATTTGCCGCCAACTGCTGGGCGTCTTTAAGCGCTAGCGCATTGGCTTTTTGCTGACGCAAGGTTTGGGTGACTTGCGGCGTGGCCGCTACCAACGTCAACGTCTTGGTTGGACGATAGTTGCTTGGCTGTAGCCATACCATACCGTCACCCACTTCAATGCCTGCCGTCACTGCTTGATCTTGAATGGTAAATTCATCAAATGCTTGCTTGACGACTGCTGGCTGAGCAAGTACTGAAGTGTTGTTCTCTTTGCGATAATCTTTAATACGTTTTAGCGCTACATTCTCTTGCTGAGCGATATCATCAATACTAAACCCATCAGCTGCCAAGTCATTAATGGCGGTGACTTTGTCTGCATAAATCGCTTGACGCTTGTAAGCTTCTGCTTTGAGCGTCAGCTCATCGCGCATGCTCTCAAGACTCGGTACTTTGTCACCATTGTCTTCAGTGACCATAAATATCTGATAACCAAAACTGGTTTTGATTGGATCCGTCACCTCACCCACGCTAAGGCCTGTAAGCGCTGCTTGTACGTTTTGCGCATCGTTACCAAATACTGAAGGGTTAAATGTGCCTATCGCGCCGCCTGTCTCACCTGACGGATCATCAGATTCTGTTTTGGCCAAGCTGGCAAATGACTCACCGTCATCAAGGCGCGCTTTGATTTTCTCTGCACGCACTTTAGCATCATCATCACTCAGCAAAATCTGACTGATTTGGCGCTCATCAACTAAGGCCTGTTTTTGCTTATAGCTTTCATACTGCTGCTGCAGCTCTTCTTCTGTGACCTCGTCAATCTTGATGGCGGCAGGATCGAGCTGAATATAGGCTAGATCCAACATCGCATCACTTTTTAAGCTGACTTTATTAGCATCATAATAAGCTTTGACTTCAGCATCGGTTATTGTGACTTGCTGCTGATAATCTTGCCAGTTGAAACGATGCAGCCAAATGTTGCGGGCTTCTAGCTGCAAATCGATCAGCTGGTTTACCGCTTGCATTGGGTAGATGGCAGTACCAACGATACTGGCGTTGAGCTGATCAATGCTCAGCTGGTTGCGAAATTCAGCAAACAACTGGTTTTTGTTCATGCCACGCTGACGTAGAAAATAAGCAAACTGTTCGTTAGAAAAGTTACCATTTTCATCTTTAAAGATAGCCTCTTCACGCAGTAGACGGTTGATGGTGTCATCAGAGACCGTCATGCCAAGCTTACCGGCCTGCTGCTCAAGCAACGTACGATCAACCAAGCCTCTGAGTACCTGCTCATGCAATACGTCTTCATTTAATAAGCTGGCATCATCTAAGTCGTTTAAGATCTCAGTGCGGCGGTTATTGACCGCTGTCTGATATTCTGAGAGTCCAACACTGGCATCACCCACCTGCGCAATTTGATTGGGATCTACCCCTTTATGAAGGTAACTCTCGATGCCCAATAGAGCGAGTGGCGATAAGCATAGAATCAATAAAATGCGACCAGGCCAGCTTTTTAAAAAATCGCGCAATTTATCCATAGTTATTTCTGCTCTATTAACCTATATTGATGAAAACCATTGCTGTTTTTTGCAACGCGGCAAACAATGGTGAAAAAAGAAAAGTCATATTATTTTTGGCACTATCGTTATCTAAACCCATCAAATGGCCAGATTACCGTGTCGTTTGATTGGCCCATTTGGTGCAATAATATAACGCGGGCTCTATAATACGTGAATTTTGTTGTAGACTCAAAATATTCACTTCATCTGCACTACAAAATTCGCCAATAAAAAAAGCACCTTCAATGAGGTGCTTTTTTTAGCCACAGCTTAAACACTTAATGGTATTAAATGCGCTGATACTGCTGCCGCTCTATACAAAATTAGTTCAAGCGTTCTTTTAGGTTTTTACCTGCTTTGAAGCTTGGTACTTTGCTTGCTGGAATGTTAAGTTCTTCACCAGTCTTAGGGTTACGGCCCGTGCGCGCTTTGCGATCTTTTACACTAAAGGTACCAAAGCCAACTAGTGAAATGCTGTCACCAGACTCTAGTGCTTCACCAATGCTTTCCATTACAGCATTGAGTGCATCACCAGCTTGAGTTTTGTTTAAACCGCTTTTGTCTGCGATGCTATCAATCAGTTCTGACTTATTCATAAAAATTCCTTCAAGTTTAAGGGCTAAAATAAACGCTAACCCAAAGGTTGTATCACCCTTATTCAATTTGGGCAACGACCACCAATATGGCTCTGCGAGCACGGGTTGCGTGTTATTAACGCCTTTATATCAAGGGCACATAGACAGCGCAAGTGATTTTACATTTTTTTGCCGTCCAAGCTACGTATTTGACACCTAACGTTACGCAAAACGCCTGTAATTACCAGTTTGTCGGACTTTTGCCCACTATATCTGCTATTTACCGTTTGTCGCCACTGATAACGCTCATAAGCGCCGTTTTGCGTTTTTGGTGGTTATATCACCCTATATCGACCGCGCAACAATTTGCTAACTGACAGCGGTATGCGTTACTTTTTATGATGAAGACGTTATGATAAGCACAATGTTAGATAATTAGACACTTGCACGATTTTTACTGCTTATTCACTTATTACATAAACAATGGATGATTTACATGAAGCGTTCTACACTGTCCCACTCTTTTCTTAATATCATTTTGGTGTTCATTGAGTCGGCATTGACGCTCCTGCTGCGCTTAGACCCTGAGCTGCGTAAAGCGGCCTATCCGCTTGCCAAAAAAGGCACGGTGGTATGCCTGCGTTTATACCTGCCTCATGTGGAAGTGTTTGCTACCTTTAGTAACAAAGGCGTGCTGCTCGATTCTGACTTGCCAGTGACTCGTACTGAGCCAGATGTCATCATTAACGCGTATAGCATCCAAGTGCTCAGCGCCATTGCCACTCATGATAGTGACGCCACAGAAAAGTTACAAATGCGCGGCGAGTCCAATCAAGTACAGCTGGTCAAACAATTCATTATGCAGCTGGGCGTCGGCAGCTTGGTACAAGGCCTCATCAAAAAGGTCAAAGGTGAAGGCGGCAAAGAAAAACCAGATGCCGCCGCTATGGAAGAAAAAAAGAACCATTACAAACAACGTATCACTGAACAGCAAACGCAGATCAATACCTTAACCATGAAAAACCGTGAGCTTGAAACAGCGGTAAAAGAACTACAAAGCAAGCAAAAAACACTGATGATCGTCGCAGTGGTGGCCGTCATCGTGACCGTTATTGCACTGATTTTCTCTTTTGTCAGCTAATCATACCGCTGACACCTTTAACAGCATCATGTTGACCCATTGTTCGCTATGTTATTTAGTCATCGTCGATTAGCCTCTCGCGATAACGTGCTACTTTTTTGCGCTAGCGCTTTTCGATGGTTTGATGTCACATTGCCGACTGCCTTTTATGATGCTGCTTTTGGCATGATTGCTTTTATCAATCATAATCATAGATAAGATTAACTGTTTCGCTCTTATTTTAATCTTGACTAAATTACTCAGGATTACGTATAATATCCTTATCGCAGTACACACCGGGCTAACCATCTGTTGTCTAAGAGCGATGACGTTTGACTTGGCATCTCACTTGATAGGCGCAAAATATTAAGGTATGGAGACCACAGTCGTTATTGAATTCGACTTACTACTGATCAGTTTGGAGACATTTTATGCGTTTGACTACCCGAGGCAGATATGCAGTAACCGCTTTGTTGGACTTGGCATTGCAGACCAGTCAGCAAGAAGGAGCGGTATCGTTGTCTGATATTGCAAAACGACAATCTATTTCAATCTCTTATCTTGAGCAGTTGTTTTCTAAATTGCGTAAGCGTGGATTGGTGACCAGTATTCGCGGTGCATCTGGTGGCTACTATTTGGCAAAACCGCTCGATGAAATCGATGTGATGAGCATCATTTCAGCCGTTGACGAGTCAGTCAATGCCATGCAATGTGAAGGGCGCGGCGACTGTCAAGGCGGCACCATGTGCCTGACCCACGACCTTTGGTGTGCGCTATCGAATCATATTGAGCAGTACTTGAAAAATATTACATTAGCACAATTATTAGACATGGAAAACGTGCAGTCTGTCTCCGAACGCCAGCACATTCCCTCTGTTAAAGACATCACTACCATTACTTTATCGACCAGCGAGGCAAACCCAGCATGAGCCAGAATAACCACCTTATATACTTAGATTATGCCGCTACTACGCCAGTCGCCAAATCGGTTGCTGCCAAAATGAGTGAATATCTGACCGTGGATGGCATCTTTGGTAATCCGGCCTCACGCTCGCACGGCTATGGCTGGCAAGCAGAAGAAGCGGTTGAAACGGCGCGTCAGCAAGTCGCTGAAGTCATCAACGCTGATCCACGTGAAATTGTATTCACCTCAGGTGCGACAGAGTCAGACAATTTAGCTATCAAAGGCGCGGCGCATTTTTATCAGTCACGCGGCAAACACATCATCACCAGCAAAATCGAACATAAAGCAGTTCTTGATACCTGCCGTGAGCTTGAGCAAGAAGGGTTTGACATCACTTATCTTGAGCCTCAGACCAGCACAGGTTTGATTTTGCCTGAGCAAGTGAAAGAGGCTTTGCGTGAAGACACTATTTTAGTATCGCTTATGATGGTCAACAATGAGCTGGGCACGATAACCGATGTTGCAGCAATTGGTGACATTACTCGTGACGCTGGCGTGATCTTCCATGTTGATGGTGCCCAAGCGGTTGGTAAAGTACGTATCGACCTTGAAAACACCAAAATTGATTTGATGAGCTTTTCAGGTCACAAAGCGTATGGCCCTAAAGGTATCGGCGCATTGTTTGTACGCCGTAAGCCACGTATTCGCCTAAAAGCGGAACAGCATGGCGGTGGTCACGAGCGTGGTATGCGTTCAGGCACCTTGCCTACGCACCAAATCGTTGGCCTTGGCGCCGCATTTAGCCTCGCTAATGAGCGCTTTGAAGAAGACCATGCGCATGTGGCTGCCCTACGTCAGCGCCTATGGGACGGCCTGCAAGACATCGAAGAGATCTATCTCAACGGTGATCTTGAGCACAGCGTGCCAAACATCATTAATATCAGCTTTAACTTTGTTGAAGGTGAGTCTTTAATGATGTCGCTCAAAGACTTAGCGGTGTCTTCTGGTTCAGCTTGTACGTCGGCCACCCTAGAGCCTTCTTACGTATTGCGCGCCATTGGTCGTCCGGATGAGTTGGCACACAGCTCTATTCGCTTCAGCTTCGGTCGTTATACCACAGAAGAAGACATTGATACCGTTATCAAGCAAATGCATGAAGCCGTTGATAAACTACGCGCGCTGTCACCACTTTGGGATATGTACCAAGAAGGCGTCGATTTGAACACTGTTGAGTGGGCAGAGCACTAAGCACATTTTGTGGTGGTCTTAAATTAATATCAGATAACAACTGACAGCAAGGCCACCATTACTTAATCAATCAAACCATTAGCAAAACAGCGTTTGACCCCAATTATCGATGAGTAACAGACAGACCACTCATCACCTAACCAGGAGAAAACCCATGGCCTATAGCGACCAAGTTATTGATCATTATGAAAACCCACGCAACGTTGGCAACCTTGATAAAAATGCCAAAAACGTTGGTACGGGTATGGTTGGCGCGCCCGCTTGTGGTGATGTGATGCGCCTACAAATCCAAGTCAACGATAATGGCATCATCGAAGATGCTCGCTTTAAAACGTATGGTTGCGGTTCAGCAATTGCCTCAAGCTCACTTGTCACCGAGTGGCTAAAAGGCAAAAGCTTGGATCAAGCGGGCGAAATCAAAAACAATGACATCGCGCAAGAATTGGCCTTGCCACCTGTAAAAGTGCATTGCTCTGTACTTGCAGAAGATGCCATTAAAGCAGCTATTAGCGACTATCAAGGCAAGCACGGTACTGAAAGCACCGAAGCGCCAGCGCAATAATATTTGCCATACATCATCAGGCCGCAACACGTGGCCGATGGTTCAACAAAGGTGACAATAACACGTTGGTGGTTGTCACTTTTTATTTTCTAATTTTTATAGTGGCTTACTGATAAACGGCGCTTAGCGCGCATTTATCACACCGTTATTTATGAGCTAAGTCGTTTGTTTAATGATTTTGGCTCACTATCATTATTTGCACTCAATAGGGGTTGGCATGATTGAAATGACAGAACGCGCCGCTCAGCATGTTCGAGATTTTTTGGACAATCGCGGTAAAGGCGCAGGCATCCGCGTCGGTATCCGTACCGCAGGCTGTTCAGGCTTGGCTTATGTATTGGAGTTCGTTGATACACCAGACGATAACGACACACGGTTTGAAAGCCATGACGTGGGTATTTTTGTTGATCCAAAAAGCTTGGTGTATTTAGATGGTTTGTTGATGGATTACGTGGCTGAAGGTCTCAACGAAGGCTTTAAATTTACCAATCCAAATCAAAAAGGCGAATGTGGCTGCGGTGAGTCATTTACTGTTTAATGGCCAGCTGGCCATGGCTTGTCGTTGCTTAACGATGTAGCCAGCTACTTTGACTGACTTCACAAACCGTTTAATGCAAGGCGTATGATATGACTGATATAAACCAAGACGCACAATTTGATAATTTTTTTGCTTTGTTTGAGCAGCCTATCCAGTTTGAGCTGTCCCAAGACAGTCTAGACCAGCGTCTACGCCTTTTACAAAAACGCTATCACCCTGATAACGTTGCCAAAAACACCTCTAACCAAGCCGCCGCGCAGCAACAATCTGAGCAAGCATCAGCCATCATCAATCACGCGTATCAGACTTTAAGTGCACCTGATAGCCGCGCCGCTTACCTTTTAGAGATGGCAGGTCACGCTGAAAAACTTGAAAACTCTATCGCTGATTTTGACTTTTTGGATGACGCCATGCAAATGCGCATTGATCTCGATGAGGCACTGGTAGATAACAATCTTGCGGCACTTAGCGAATTGCAACCAAAAGTATCTGAGCGCCTGCAGATACAATCGGCGCGTTTTAAGTCTGCCTATACGCAGCAAGCGTGGCCAAATGCCGTTGATGCGACCCAAAAACTCAAGTTTTTGGTCAAACTTGATGCTGATATCACCACAGGCCTCGATGACCTTGCTCATATGCAGCAAGATGATGATGACGACTTATATGTGTGATGACCCACTAACATGCACAAAGCAGCTTAATTTCATCTGCGCAATGTCGTATAATTCATAGCCAATTAGTATTCGCGTAAGCTTACTATCAGTACAGTAGTCGCTGGATATATAGCGCCACGTCTTTTTACCTACTTATTCATTTTAAATCTGAGTTGTCTTATGTCCTTATTGCAAATTGCTGAACCCAATCAAAGTACCCAGCCGCATCAACATCGTTTTGGTCTGGGCATTGATCTTGGTACCACGCGCTCATTAGTCGCGGTCGTACGCTCTGGCAAAGCGCAAGTACTTGAGGCTAAGACAGCACAAGATACCCTATTGCCGTCTGTGGTGTATTATCCCAGTACTGGCAATCCGGTTGTGGGTCACTCTGCCCTAGCCTATCAGCCCGATGATCCCCAAAATACCATTATCTCAGCCAAGCGTTTTATGGGTCGCAGTCAAGCAGACATCAAATTCTCTCACCCTTACGAGCTCAGCGGCGCTGCTGACAGCATGCCTGCTTTCGTTACCGCGCAAGGAGAAGTCTCCCCTGTTGAGGTGTCAGCACGGATTTTAGCGGCACTTGAGCAGCGCGCGGCCAGTGCACTACCAGATGACAGCATCGAAGGCGCGGTCATTACCGTTCCTGCTTATTTTGATGAGGCACAGCGTCAGGCGACCAAAGATGCTGCGCAGGCAGCAGGTATTCAGGTCTTGCGGCTCTTAAACGAGCCAACAGCGGCAGCAGTAGCCTATGGCCTTGATCGTCAGACTGAGGACAATGTAGCGCGTTATTATCTGATTTATGATTTGGGCGGCGGCACGTTTGATGTGTCTATTTTAAAGCTGACCGATGGTGTGTTTGAAGTATTGGCCACTGGTGGTAATAGCGCGTTGGGCGGTGATGATATCGACCGCTTATTGACCAATTGGCTGATTAAGCAGTTGCATATTGATCCTGCTGAGGTGAGTGTCCATGACAAATCTGTATTGGCGCAGCAAGCCAAAACCTATAAGCAAGCGTTAACAGAATCAGAGCAAGTTACCATTGATATCACAGTCAATGGACAGGCTTTTCAAGGTGAACTGACCCGCAGTGATTTGTCAGCCATCATCGCACCTGTGAGCCGCCGCACTTTGAGCGTGTGTGAGCAAGTCTTACGTGACGCCAAACTGAGCGCAGATACCCTTGATGATGTGATTTTGGTGGGTGGTTCTACGCGCATGCCAGCCATTCAGCAAGTGGTCGGTGATTTTTTTGGTACAGAGCCATTATGCCGCTTAAATCCTGATGAAGTCGTCGCACTTGGGGCGGCTCAAACCGCGCACCAACTGGTTAACGGTGATAGCGACAATAACCTGTTATTACTTGACGTGACGCCTTTGTCGCTGGGGCTTGAAACCATGGGCGGCTTGGTTGAAGTTTTAATCCCGCGTAATACACCGATTCCAGTTAAAAAACGCCAAGTCTTTACCACTTATCAAGATGGTCAGACTGGTATGGTGATTCATGTGGTGCAGGGTGAGCGTGAAACAGTAGACAACTGCCGCTCATTAGGCCGTTTTGAGTTGTATGGTATCCCGCCAATGAAAGCAGGCTTTGCCCGTATTGAAGTGACATTTTCAATCGATGCCAATGGTCAGTTGACAGTGAGTGCGGTTGAAACTACTACCAAAACCGAAAGCAAGATCGAAATCACACCGTCTTATGGTCTGTCTGATGAACAAAAAGAGCAACTGTTGATTGCAGGCTTTAAGCACGCTGAAGAAGATAAAAATGCCCGCTCATTGATTGAAACCAAAGTCGAAGCTGAGCGTGAGCTGTTGGCACTACAGTCGGCCTTACCAGACTTTGGTCATCTGCTATCAGAACCAGAACAAACGGCGCTGAAAGTAGAAATGCAAGCGCTGAAAGCAGCTATCGATAGTGGTACCCTTGCAGATATTGAAGCACAGCAGGCCAGCTTAAAGCCGCACAGTGATGCTTTTGCCGCACGCATCATGAACCAAAGTGTCCAAACCAGCATGGCAGGCACCAGCGCACAAGACTGGTAACTTTATCGTATCGGTTGCGATGATTGAGCAAAACGCACATCGTAACCTTTTTATATTTTGAATTGATTAGCAGCGGACCCATACCCTATGCCAAAAATTACTGTACTACCCCATCACGAAATCTGTCCTGAAGGCGCTGAAGTAGAGCTAGAATCAGGCAGCAACTTGTGCCATGCGCTACTGGATAAGGGCATCAAGATCGAGCATGCTTGTGAGATGTCAAAGGCTTGTACCACTTGTCATGTGGTCGTCCGTAAAGGTTTTAATAGTTTAGAAGAAATGGACGATATTGAAGCCGATCTGCTGGATCGTGCATGGGGACTTGAGCCTGACTCACGTCTGTCTTGCCAAGTCATGCTTGATGACGAAGATCTGACGATTGAGATTCCTAAATATACCCTAAACCATGCTAAAGAAAACCATTGATTGATCATGGTGGCATCGATAAATGATCGACACTGGTGCTATTAAAAAGCCCGCCTTGACATATGTCATTGCGGGCTTTTTAGTTATGCCGTATTGAGCTAAAATTTGCATCATTCATCGTCGCCCAGCATGGCCACACGCTCTTCTTTTTCCAGTCGCTCTAGAGCGAAATTCAGACGATTTTTGATTTCTTGATAATCATAATTCTTCATGTCTTTAAAATTCAAATGCAGGTTAAACCCTGGTAAGGTATGGTCAACCCACTTTGAAGACTGACCTTTATGCATATCAGGGTCAAGCACCTGCCACGCCGCCACCCGCTGATCAAACCCTTTTAGTTGAAATTCGCCTGCACACTCACACTCATAGTCATGGCAAATATAATCATAAGTACTCTGACTGATTAGCACCTCGCCTTTTCCTGCCGCGGATTCCAAACGCGCGGCCAAATTGGCTTCTTTACCAATCAGTGTGTAGCTCAGGCGGCTATTACTGCCAAAGTTACCAACGTGACAATACCCCGTAGTAATACCAATGCGCACGTATAACCCTTCAAAGCCCATCAGCCGCCATTTTTGGCGCAAAGTACGCATCTCGCGGCGCATATCGATGGCCATCGCCACGCAGTCAAGCGCGTCTTGCCGCGCCCCGCGACTGTTTGGCTCACCAAAAAAGCAGACCATACCATCACCGATAAACTTATCAAGCACCGCGCCATGTTTGTTAGCAATGGTTGTCATATGGTGCATATAAGTGTTCAAAATATCAGCCAAATTATCTGAGCTCAAACTGTCTGACAAATCAGTGAAACCGACGATATCCGAAAACATAATCGTCAGTTTTGCACGTTTGTTAGCAACATGGACTGGCGTATTGGTCGTGACTATCGGCTGCCATATTTGCAGCGGTATGAAGCGCGTCAACTTGTTAATCACCGCTACCATGGTACCTAAGCGTTTGGTCGCCTGCTCCGATGCGCTACGACATTCCATATATTGATGATATATCTGCCAAAACTGCCACAGCACTGAGGCCATACTGGCAATTAGCGCGATAGCCGTTAAGGGCGCACTATGATAATCGATAATCTCGGCATTTAATATCCTACTAACGCAATAGAATATAAAAGCAGTGACCACCGCAACCATCAATAGCTTTAAGCGTTTATTGGCTTTGCTGACAATGACCCGGCTACCAATAAGCAGCACTAAACTGAGCGCCATTGCCGAATATGGTTGCATCATACCAATGACTGTAGAGAGCAAAACCACCACAATACTAGAGGTCCAAAAGCTGGTTGGACGATAATAATTGTAAACAAGAATCAGTACGCTTGGTAACGCGATAACCAGCAACAGTGCCATCGCCAGTGGACTGAACTTAAGATATATTGCTATGGCAATAACGATTGATAGCAGCGCAAATACTTCTGGATAATCAAAACTACCCATGCCATCTCTTTTAGACGGTAGCAGCATGGTCAGCGGATTGGTAAAAGGCATGCTTTGCACCCACTTAGTTAAGTAAGTATATAGACGATTAATAAGACAATATTGATCACGCAAAGTTGCTGACAAGACAACTTTAGTTCACCTTAGAGTGTGGTTCGTAGTATTGATTATACGGACTTCACTAATGGTGATATATGCCGCTAACCACCAAAAAAGTACCACTAATCAGCATTATTTACTAAAAAAACAGTAAATAACGACATAGTGATACTTTTGAGGTAGAGACAGAGATATTTTGCCAATACGAATGTTGATAAGATAGAGGATAAAACTCGAATCGACTTCATATAAAAACATTTGTCTACTATTGTTTTAACAGAAAAATGTACTATCTAAGTCAAAAGGAGCAGAGGCCCATCATCGTACTGGCGGTAGGAGACTACATTTTCCAGTCAAATGGCATTTGATGGTGACCACGCAGTGCCATCATAAGCGGCTGCTGCATTTGGGTAAGCACTTCTTTGGTGTAAGGTACAGCGGGAATGCCCCAAACTGGATTGGGCCATTGCAGATCGTTTTGGTAGCGCACGATATGGTGAAAATGTAGCTGCGGGACTTGATTACCAAGGGCAGCGACATTCATCTTGTCAGCTTGAAACGTTTTTGCCAACTGACTTGATAGCCAGCTTGACTCACGCAAGAACTGTGCCTGATCTGACTCTGATAGCTCATACAACTCTTTAATACCCGACACGCGCGGCACAAGTATCAACCAAGGAAACTGGCAGTCATTGATCAAACGACATGTTGATAATGGAAAATCACCCACCAAAAAACTATCGGCAGCAAGCTTAGGATGCAGTTGAAACATAATGACGGTTTCTCTTGTTATAAAATAGCAATAAAAGTAAATACGATAGCGAATCACGCCATTTTATCAGGTATCTGACCGATAAAATAGCGCATTGACCTGATTCTCTTATGAATACTGCCATCGCGCAGGGCTTAGGCAGGTTCAGAGACCAAATGTTCATTAAAGTATTGTAGCAGTTCTTGGATAATATCAACCCGCTGCTGCACCGTTTCCAGCTTTTTTGGGTGACTGTAGCGAATACCAGAGGCGCCGTTCATGCGATAATGTTGGCCGTCACTTTGAATCAGCTTGATAATGGCCAGCGCATCGACTGGCGTGTCTGGCGCAAACTCCAAACTCAGGGCGCTACCATTGGCATCAATCTTATTCACCTGTAGCGGCTCTGCTTGCAGGCGCAGTCCATGAATAGCAAAAAGCTGCTTGGTCTGGTCAGGCAGTGTCCCAAACCGATCGATCATTTCAGTACGAATATCAGTAAGCGCCTCGCTGTTATCGGCATTGCTGATACGTTTGTAAAATAGCAGTCGCTGATGCACATCATGCAAATACGCTTCAGGTATCAGTGCTGAGCTGTGCAAGTTAATCTCACTGGTCAAAGATAGCGGTGTGTTCAGATCAGGCTCTTTACCTGCCTTGATGGCCTTGGTTGCCCGTTCCAGCATATCCATATATAAGCTAAAGCCAATGGCCTGCATATTACCACTTTGCTGCTTGCCCAATATCTCGCCTGCCCCGCGAATCTCTAAATCTTCACTCGCCAGCATAAAACCCGCGCCCAACGTATTGGCACGTTCAATGGCATGTAGGCGGCGCTTGGCATCGCCTTTAAGACCTTTGATAGAAGGCACTAACAAATAGCAGTACGCCTGATGGTGACTGCGCCCGACGCGCCCGCGCAACTGATGCAGCTGCGCCAAACCAAATTTATCAGCACGCTCAATAATAATGGTATTGGCATTGGGCACATCAATACCCGTTTCAATAATGGTTGTACAGACCAGCACATTGAATTTCTTATGATAAAACTGCTGCATGATTTGTTCAAGTTGACGCTCATGCATTTGCCCATGCGCCACGCCTACCCGCGCTTCAGGCACCAATTCCCGAATGGTTTCTGCCATCCGTTCAATACTGGCAACATCATTATGCAGCAAGTAGACCTGTCCGCCGCGTAACAGCTCACGCAAAATGGCTTCTTTCATCAGCGCTTGAGTTTTTGCCATGACAAAAGTCTTAATAGCCAACCGTCTGGCGGGCGGGGTGGCAATAATAGACATGTCGCGCATGCCTGAGAGCGCCATATTGAGCGTTCGCGGTATGGGCGTGGCAGTCATGGATAAGCTATCGACGTTGGTCTGAATGGCCTTGATACGCTCCTTGTGGCGCACGCCAAAGCGGTGCTCCTCATCCACGATCATCAGTCCTAAATTGGCAAACTTCACATCAGGTTGCAACAGCTTATGCGTGCCGATGACGATATCGACTTTACCTTCGGCCAAATCAGCCAACACGCTGTCTTGGTGCTTTTTGCCACCAAAACGCGACAGGGTTTCAATACGTACCGGCCAATCAGCAAAACGGTCTAAAAAATTGTCCTCATGCTGGCCTGCCAGCAAGGTGGTCGGTACCAATACGGCCACTTGATACCCTGCACTAACGGCAATAAAGGCCGCACGCATCGCCACTTCCGTCTTGCCAAAGCCCACATCTCCGCAGATCAAGCGATCCATCGGCTGATTTTGTTTCATATCATGGATGACCGCATGAATGGCATTGGCCTGATCAGGCGTCTCTTCAAACGCAAACTGGCTGGCGAACAGCTCGTATTGCGACATATCGACTTTAAAATGAATACCTTCTTTCGCTGAGCGGCGCGCTTGCATGTTTAGCAGCTCAGCGGCAACATCATGAATCTGCTGCAGCGCTTTTTGTTTGGCCTTATCCCATTTGCCACTACCGATTTTATGTAGCGGCGCTAGGGCGGGATCACCACCGCTATAACGACTGATCATCTGCAAACTGGCAACAGGCACATAAATACTGGCATCGTCATCATATTTTAGATGAATAAACTCTTGCTCACCATCACCGACATCAAGGGTAATCAAGCCACTATATCGGCCAATGCCGTGCTCAATATGCACCACTGGACTGCCTTCAGTCATTTCCGTAACGCTTTTGACCAAAAACTCTTCTGACACCCCGCTTTGGCGACGGCGGCGCGTCTGTAGCACTTGTCTGCCAAACAGCTGTGTTTCACTAATCAACACCAGTCGCTCAGGCACATAGACCCCGCGCTCGATGGGCGCGACGGTCAAGCCAACATGCGGACGGTGGTTTTCATTGATAAAGGTAGCGTTATCCGCCGCTAAAAAGTCGGCAAAACTGCCATACGCCTTGGTATCAATTTTACCCTTAAACAGCTCAATCAAGATTTCACGGCGGCCTGCGGTTTCTGCCACGATCAAAACTGGCGTGCCTGTCTCCACTTGTGTGACTAAAAAATCCAGCAGTTCGAACAAAGGCTCTGCTTTTTGATGATTGACAGAAAGCTGCGGCGGTACTTGTGCGCTTAATCTCACCAGCCCTTGGGTCTGATTGTCGGCATCCGCTAACTCAGTACGAGCGCTTAACATCACTCGGGGATAATGATTGAGCTGCTCATTAAGCATATTGCTTGGTAGATACAAAAGCTCAGGCGCGACAATGGGTTTGTCAATATCATGACGGCGCTCTTCGTAACGGCGCTGGATTTGTGCCCAGTAGTCCGCTTGACGCTCGCTGATCAGCTCATCGACGACAAATACAGCGTCATTAGGCAAATAAGCAAACAGGCTGCTTTCTTGTTGCCATGTGTCTGGCTCAAAAAACAATGGCTGATAGTACTCTAAACCGCTGCTGGCAATACCTGCCATCACATCTTTATACAGTTCAAACTTACGGCTACTGGTGGCTGGAAACATCGCTGCAAAGTTGGCACGAAACGTCTCACGGCCTTCTTCTAACGGAAATTCTTTTGCTGGTAATATTTGGAATTTTTTGATGGCTTTGGAAATATCAGGGAGTCTATGCAGCAGTGACAGCGACTCTTGCCCCATGCTACTGTCATTACCCGATATGATGGATTTGAGATCGTCGACCGTCAACGTGCGCTGGGTTTGTGGATGAAAAAAGCGAATGGTCTCAATTTCATCATCAAATAAGTCCAGACGTAAGGGAAAAGGCTGTCCCATCGCAAAAATATCGACAATGCTACCGCGCACAGCAAATTCACCCGGTTCAAACACGTTGTCCACCGCACGATAGCCTGCTTTAGCCAGCAGCTCACGCTGGATCGCAATGTCAAAGCGGTCGCCCACGCTCAAGTCAAAATGCTGACCAATCAACCAACTGGGCGGCGCAACACGGTGCATCAGCGCCTGTACCGAGATGAGCAGCACCCCTGACGTTGGCATATCTGTCAGTAAGTTAATACGCTCACTGACGATATCTTGATGCGGAGATAGCTCGTCATAGGTCAGCGTTTCCCAATCAGGAAACACATACGCATCGACCCCGCAAAATGCCAATTCTGTCTCTATTTGGTTGAGCTGGCTTTGGTCGCGAGCCACCACCACCTTAAGGCGATCTGTCATCTGCCAGATATCGGTTTGCACCAAGCTTGCCAGCCACAAGCTACTGACGGCACCATGCACAGGTGCCAGCCAGCGGCGCTCTGTATTTTTAATAGGAAAAAGCTGCTGATTAATCGGGTCAAACGCGTCAGTTAAAGCAGTGATAGGCATAGCAAATGGCGTCAAAGTTAAAAGTCGGAGCACCATTATACGAACATTTTTAGCATTGACCAAAATTTATGCCGTAACGGTTTGTCACCCACAGTATTAAATAAATGTTTAAAAAAACCATATCAAAACAAGCAAGCCTATCATCGAAAAACCCAGCATCATGGCTGGGCAAATGATAGCTAAGCTGGCCTATCTGAGCTCATCGTATTGGTTCATTAATCCAACAGTGATGTCTGACTGGCGATAATGCCATTATTATCAGCATAAAGAAACATGCCAGAATATAAAACCATGTCACCAAAGCGCACCTCAATATCAGTCTGACCTTCATCACGTCGGGTTGATTTGCGCGGGATGCAGCCAAGCGCTTTGACCCCAAGACTCATGGTCGCCAAGTCGTCCACGTCACGCACACAACCATAGATCACCACTCCCGCCCAGTTATTATCTATTGCTGACTGAGCAATCATATCGCCTAAGAGCGCGCAGCGCATCGAGCCACCACCATCGACGACGAGCACCTTACCCTGACCATACTGGTCTTTACCATCACTGTTTAGCAGCGATTTGACACGGCTATTGTCTTCAAAGCACTTGACCGTCACAATTTCACCGCAAAAGCGATCTTTGCCGCCAAAGCTCTGAAAAAACTTGCCCTCGATATTAGGCAAACAGACCTGCGCCTCAGGATGAGCATCGAGTAAATCACAAGTGATAAAGTTGTCTTGAGTATTGTGGTTATCTGACATAACGCTAAGCTCCTTGCTTATAAAATGAATCATCCTTAAGGATTTGATAACTAACCTTTCATATTGTGTCGTACTGATTAATAATATTAATTGAGATATTTTTCCGCTATGACTTTACTCTGGTCATCGACAGCATTTGCTTATTCTCAATGACATAGCTATGTGCTGGCAATGCCTTTTGGCGGTATTTATTGCGCTCATACAAGTCATGTGCAGTCATCGCCATCGCAATGGCTACCCGCTTAGCAGAAATGGGATGAAGTGGCAATGATTCTGATAACAGCGGGGACACCAATTGAAACGCCTTTTGACTGATACTCTCAAGCGGCCGGCCTTTATGCTTACCCAGCAACAATGAAGGACGAAAAATCACCAACTGATTAAAGCCTAGCGCCATAATCGATTGCTCTGTTTCTGCTTTGATCCGATTGTATAAAAAGCGACTGGTGCTATCAGCATTCGTAGACGACAGTAAAAAAAAGTTCTCCACCCCTTTTTCGCGGCAAAGCGTGGCAAAGTTGACATTAAAATCATGATCAACACGGCGAAAAGCCTCATCGCTGCCTGCTTGCTTCTTGGTTGTTCCAAGGCAACTAAACGCATCTGTGTTTTTGTCCGCGCCCACACTGCTAAAAACCTCGCCCAAGTTCTCAAAGTCTGCTACTTGATAAAAGCGCATGCTGGCATTGATATAACGTGGCGGGCGACGAGCAATCACAATCAACGTGTCGTATAGCTCGCTCAACTGCTTGATAAGATGTTGACCTACCAGTCCTGTCGCACCAATCACAATCGCTTTTTGCTGCATACCCTATCCATTTTCCATCGTTGTAAAGTTTATGATCTTCGTGCACTCATGCATCCACTTCTGTTTTGATCGCACCGCGCTGGTATCATAACCCAGTATCCCACCTAAGTTACCCTATAACCTGAGCAATTATCCATGCTTAATTGTAAGCGATTTTGTCATAGGTGTACGGTACGACCATTTATCCGTAGCAGGCGCAGCCTTTTCGCAACTTCTTTGACGATAGACGCGCAAATATATTGTTCTAGGTACAATAATTTGCTAAGATAGCTGGCTTTACACGGCGCGGTTGTTTAATTATTCCAAACCACCGCGACGTTCCTGATGATATCCATCGACATCATATTTGACGAGACGGCTGCTCGTCACTGGTGATTGTTAAACACATTATTGCAATCGACATTGATATTTTTATCTGTCTTTTATAAAGGAGATACGCGTGGCTAATACTGCACAAGCTCGTAAACGCGCCCGTCAAAACACCAAACGTCGTCAGAACTCTGCATCACAACGCTCTATGGTTCGCACTTACCTAAAGCGTGTTGATGCGGCTATCGAATCTAAAGATTATGCTGCTGCCACTGAAGCATACCAAAGAGCGGTACCTGTTATTGACCGTATGGCTGACAAAGGCATTATTCACAAGAATAAAGCTGCTCGTCGCAAAAGCCGCCTAAACAAAGCAATCAAAGGCTTACAAGCTTAATGGTTGCTTTGCTAGCACTCAGTTAGATTGGTGACTTCGATAATATTATTTAAAATCATTTTAGTAAAAATATCGCAGTCTTAGCCAGTATAACGATAAAAACCTTGTCCTTGTGACAAGGTTTTTTTTATGCCTGATGTTTATTTATAGATCTGTTAACAAGCTTCTAACGCCACGTCACATCTGGTGGCAATAGCAGCTCATTTGGATGAAATCCCGATGACACATACTCTTCTAGTAGCGTACGGACAGGACGAGTATACATCTCGCCGCGCCAAATAAAATGCGCCTTGGCTTGATCAAATGGCAGATCATCAAACCACAAAAAGACCCCTTCCATCATTTTTGGCCAGTCGTTCCAGTCGATCTCGGCCACATCAAACATCACCGCCAAAAAAGCAGATAGCAGCGTATCATGACTCACCGCAAGCATCAGATGACCTGCTTGCGGCTGGTGTTGATAAAAAAGAGACAAAATATCCAAGCCGCCTTGATGGGCATTTTTGGTGCCTTCAAGATTGCCTTGCAAAAAGCGATTGATAAAGTTTAGCACGCCGATTTCTTTGAATATCTCGCCTGCAATCTCAGGTTCTGTTACCAAACTCCCTGGCTCAACCAAAAGCGATTGATGCGTAATCTCTCGCTGCAAACCTGCGCCCTCTTGCATCAGCTGAGCTGTATCCACACAGCGACCAATCGGACTTGAGATGCTGTCTACATCAAGTGAATATGGCAAATGCTCATGCAACCAGCGACCCCAAGATTTCGCCAATACACGTCCCTTTGGTGTCAGTGGTAACTGATAACTGGCAAAGCCGTTACCATCAGAGCGCTCACGTAGCGAGTGCCTGGTAAATAAAATCAGCCGTTTATTTTCCGGTAGCAATCTGATTGAGGCAATCATGCTCTCAGGCAAGTGAGCGGGCGCTGGTGCACTATTAATATGGCGCATGGACTTCTCGGTATGCTGCTTTGAATGGGCCGTATCGGATACATTACTCATAATCATTAGCCTAGCAAATTTTTGGTAGTGAGTGAATAAAATGGTCTGATACTGTCCAAATAAGGATGGTATCATCAGCCAATGTCCACTACCTTATCCCAGCAAAACTGTAAATCAGTGCTGCTGATCTCTTTAGGATAAGCACGAGGATTGACCACCACATGAGTATCTCCAACATAATAGTCAAAAGCCTCATGGGTATGGCCGTGTACCCACAGCGTCGGTGCCCACGGCTCGTGCATCCACGCCGATAAATCGCTAACAAACGCAGCATTGCTGGGCAGCTCGGCATATTTTTCGGATACTGAACGTGGACTGATACTATGATGGGTCATCACCACCACTTTTTTATGGCTCGCTTTGGCCTCTATCAATGCGGCTTTGAGCCAGCGGCGCTGCTGCTCATGCAGCTCTATAGATAATGTGGGCGAAAATGCCTGATCGCCTGCATAAATTTGCTGATAATCGCGCATAAAATTTTGTGCCAATGCCATCGTCTCGTCCGTGGCCTGATATTGATAATCGGTCCAAAGCGTACATCCCAAAATACGCACGTCACCAATGTCCACATATTGACATTGAAGCACTCGCACGCCTTGCTGAGACTTAGCATCATAATTATCCCAAGTAGCAAGCCGTCTATCAAAGGTTAAAACATCTTCACCAAAATACTCATGGTTACCCGCAATCGTTATCACAGGCACCTGTAAACGTGCCGCTTGCGCCTTCAACCATGGCATACCACTTGCGCTGTTGCCTGTATCGCCTGCCACCAGCACAATGTCAGCATCCGTTTTTGGAATATGACCTTCAGGATGCGATTGTCTGGTATAGCTGTCGATATGTAAGTCGCTCAAAATTTGTAATTTCATACTATCCAGTACTTATAAAAAACCAATCAAAAAGAATATCTAGGGCGTGTTCCTATTCTAAAAATAGTGATAAACGTTTAAATCAGGGACACGCCCTAGTGTAGCATCTATTATCCATACACCAAAAAGTAAAAAGACAACACTTTGGTTGTCTTTTTGATAGAGCGACTGCGAGGCAACATTATTGATAATTGCCCTATCAAATCCCTTGCAAGATTTTTTGCAGTTTGGCCGTTGGCTGGTCAGCTTGAGTAATCGAGCGTCCAATCACCAGATAATCCGCGCCATCTGTTAGCGCCTGCTTTGGGGTGCAAATACGTTTTTGGTCATCAGCACTGTCCTCTGGTAAACGAATCCCAGGCGTTATCAGTTTGAAATCTTGACCACATAATGTCTTTAATACCTTCGCTTCACGAGCTGAGCACACTACCCCGTCCAACCCTGACGCTTTGGTCAACTGCGCTAGACGGCTTACTTGCGCATCTAGCGATCCTGCAACTCCAATGTCTGACAATACCTCTTCACTCATCGAGGTCAAGACCGTCACCGCAATCAATAAAGTGTCATGATTATTATCTAAAAGACGCTGTTTGGCCAAAGACATGGCCTCACTACCAGCACTGGCATGGACATTAACCATCCATACACCCAGATCAGCTGCTGCCAGCACCGCTTGCGCGGTTGTATTGGGAATATCATGAAACTTTAAATCTAAAAACACATCGAATTGACGTTGCTGCAATGCTTCGACAATAGCAGGACCACAGCGGGTAAACAACTCTTTGCCGACTTTAAGGCGGCATAGTGCTGGATCCAATTGATCTGCAAGCGTTAGCGCATCGTTCATGGTTGTCGTGTCTAGCGCGACAATAACAGGTGAAGTGGTGGTATGAGTCATAAAATTGTCACTATATGTTTTTGAAGTAGAACACCCATTTGGCCGTGGTTGGGCAACTAATCACGCTTACGCTTTGTCAGTACGGGCATCGCTTCTACAGTACTGGCATGGGCATGATCGCTCGTTAACTTATCAACCGTTGGTACTGCTGCTTCTTGGGCTTGACGATCAATCACAATGTGCGCTTGATCAAGTTGGTCTTGCAGGTTTTTATTCAGCTTTTGCAGGCGCGATATTTCCCACTTATTTTGCAGCACTCTAAAGATCAATAACGCCAGTAAAATACCAATGATGATACCCAGCATTAGGCACAAAATCAGCAGCAGCCCCAGATTCATCGTTGGCGCTTGTGAAAACAAGAGATTGACGCCAATCTCAGTATTGTTGACCAGTACCAGTCCAAGGGCATAAGCGAAGCTTAGAAAAAGTAACGCAAATAGTAAAAAGCGCATGTGCATCTGCCTTTGTTGATAGTAAAAATGATGCAAATCTAAAGATACAGCGCTATAGGTGGCACAGGTATCTGTCTATAATTATGATCCTGCTTTGGCATTGACCGCTTCACGCAGTGCTTTACCTGGCTTAAAGTGGGGAATGGCCTTAGCAGGCACAGGCACGCTATCACCTGTTTTTGGGTTGCGCCCCATACGGGCACGGCGATGGTGCAAACAAAAGCTACCAAAGCCACGGACTTCTACGCGGCCGTCATTGGCCAACGTGTCCACCATGAGGTTTAATATTTCGCGTACTGCATCATCCACAATCATATCAGTGATGGTGTCACAGTTGGCGCTCAAATTGTTAATAAAATCAGACTTATTAATCGCTTGTTGCATTATTACGCTTGCCTTATCAATTGATGATTGTCATAACTGCGTATGAGTGACTATGAGCCCGTTTTGAGTTCACCATAGATCATTACGGTAAAAATAGCTACGGCTCTCACATCACCAGTGTATTACGTCGCAGTTACCCCTTTATATTACCGCTTAAAGCCAACAATAATAGACTTTGTCAGCAAAAAGTTTATGAGGTTTCAAGCACTTAGTAGAAGATTACATTTCGTTACTCAACATTGCAAATGATAGCGGAAATCACTGCAAATAGGAATGGCTGTGTGCTTATTTATCATCAAACTCTAGTTTTAGTAGTTATTAATACCCAATAAAAAAACAAAGTCGTAAAAAAAGCGACCGAAGTCGCTTTTTTTATCATAACTATTGTAAAGACTATTCAGCACATGATTACTGCATCTGCTCTTTGATCAAGTCACCAATGGTTTTTGGCTGAGCTTCAGTAGCTTGTGGCGCGTTGCTGCCTAGCTCTTTGATTGCTTGACGCTCTTCGGCTTCATCTTTTGCTTTGATAGATAAGCTTAGGTTACGTGATTTGCGATCAACACTGATGATTTTGGCTTCAACATTATCACCAACATTTAGATGCTTAGTAGCATCTTCAACGCGGTCACGTTGGATCTCAGAGGCACGTAGGTAACCTTCAACATCGTCAGCAAGCTCGATCACTGCACCTTTAGCGTCAACTTCTTTCACTTTACCATTTACGATAGCACCGCGGTCGTTACCAACCAAGTACTCGTTGAATGGATCAGAGCTTAGTTGCTTCACGCCCAAGCTAATACGGTTTGCTTCTGCATCTACAGACAGTACCATTGCTTCTACGGTGTCGCCTTTGTTGTAGTTACGGATAGCATCTTCGCCAGTCTCGTTCCAAGAAATGTCTGATAGGTGAACCAAGCCATCAATACCGCCGTCTAGACCGATAAAGATACCAAAGTCAGTAATTGACTTAATGGTGCCAGTGATTTTATCACCGCGCTCGTGTTTCTTATCAAACTCTTCCCATGGATTAGCAAGGGTTTGCTTGATACCTAAGCTGATACGACGACGCTCTTCGTCGATATCAAGAATCATCACGTCAACATCATCACCAACTTGAACCACTTTTGATGGATGGATGTTTTTATTAGTGTGATCCATTTCTGATACGTGTACCAAACCTTCGATACCTTCAGAAATTTCAGCAAAACAACCATAATCAGTCAAATTGGTTACACGTGCTTTAACGATGCTGCCTACTGGGTAAGTAGCGCCAACATTATCCCAAGGATCAGTACCTAGTTGTTTTAGACCTAGGCTCACGCGGTTGCGCTCACGGTCAAACTTAAGTACTTTAACTTTAAGGTCTTGACCCACTTCAACAACTTCTGATGGGTGCTTGATACGGCGCCATGCCATATCAGTGATGTGCAATAGACCATCGATACCGCCTAGATCAACGAACGCACCGTAATCAGTTAGGTTCTTAACGATACCTTCGATCTCGATACCTTCTTCAAGCTTGTTCAATAGCTCTTCACGCTCTGCTGAGTTTTCAGCTTCCATAACTGCGCGGCGGCTAACCACAACGTTGTTACGTTTTTGGTCAAGCTTGATCACTTTAAACTCTAGCTCTTTGCCTTCTAGGTGTGTGGTATCACGGATAGGACGAACATCTACCAATGAACCTGGCAAGAACGCACGTACTGAACCCACGTCTACCGTAAAGCCACCTTTTACTTTGCTAGAAATGATACCTTTTACAATCTCATCGTTGTCATAGATTTTTTCAAGGACATTCCACGTCTCAACGCGTTTGGCTTTTTCGCGTGACAGTAGGGTTTGACCCATACCGTTATCAACCGCTTCTACCACAACGTCAACACTATCGCCAACTTCTACTTCAAGCTCGCCTTCGTCACTCAAAAACTCTTCACGAGCAACGATGCCTTCAGATTTCAGACCAGTGTCTACTGTGATCCAGTCGCTATCGATGGCCACAACAGCACCTGTGATGACCGAGCCACGCTCGATATCCAGACCCTGTTCTTCAATACTCGCTTCAAATAGTTCAGCAAATGATTCCATTATGTCTACCTTTGTATAGCCGCATCCTGTCCAGCACAGTACGGATCAAATTCATGGTCATATAAAACGAGATACTGGTTTTATATCTTATATGCCATATAAAAAAACGATGGTTGTTAACAAATATTATGATACTGATTCATTGACAACAATGGTCTTTATGGGGACAGAGTGGCTTTCTTTCCACCTATGTCATTATAATCATTACAATTTTATACTAAAAATGATGTCTTCGGGTATTTTTTTATGACCTGTCATGTCACCTGTCTACCACCGATGATTAAAAACAAATGCCTTTAGCTTGGCAATGGGCTTTTATTTGCGCATATACCGCATCAGCATCTAGCGCTGAGCTATCAATAAGTAGCGCATCAGTAGCAGGTTTTGATGGCGCAGTCGCGCGGTTTTCATCTCGCTCATCACGGGCTTTGATGGTACTCAAAATACTATCAAAGTCTGCGTCTTTGCCAGCAGCCATCAATTGAGCCACGCGGCGTTTGGCACGCGCCTCAGCACTGGCAGTCAAAAATACTTTAATATCAGCCTGTGGAAACACTACCGTTCCCATATCGCGCCCGTCAGCGACCAATCCTGAGCGCTTCGCCATATCTTGTTGTAGTTGCAACAGTGCTTGGCGAATACTCGGAAATACGGCGATTTGCGACGCATAACCGCCAACCGTTTCGTTACGTACCTGCTCACCCACTGCCTGCCCATTAACAATGATGTCCACACGACCTGAATCATTGTTCGGCTCAAAAGTAATCTGTAGCCCTTGCGTTAATGCGAGTAATGCAGTCTCATCGAGACGCTGCTGGGTGTCAGTACTAATCAGTTTTGCTTCAAAAGCTTTTAGGCCAACAATACGGTACAGCGCTCCTGAATCCAACAACTGATAGCCCAGCGCTTGCGCCAAGCGCCATGAAACCGTGCCTTTGCCTGCACCACTTGGGCCATCAATACAAATGACAGGATAAGTGATAGCTGGTATCGAAGTATCGGTCTCAGACTGTAGATCAGTTGAAGTCATAGCAGCGTCTTATGGGTATCGTAATGATTTAACTGATACATAACCAGCCAAACAGCGCGATATTATAGCAAAAAAACGTTGATACCACTAGGGCATATCGCTACTTAATTTATCATGACGACCAAAGCGGCCTATGCTACGACGGTGAGGTGCAACCATCGCGTTTTGCTTGCTTGAGCGCTTGACGACGCGCACGAAAAAAATGCTTCAGCATAGCACTACTGGCATCAGCACATAACCCTTGTTGTACGTGAATACGATGGTTATAAAAATCACAAGCTGGCAAATCCATTTGGCTACCTGCCATCCCTGCTCGTGGCTCAGAGGCAGCGTAAACCACTCTGGCAACACGCGCATGAATCAGCGCGCCAATACACATGGTACAGGGCTCTAAGGTGACATATAAAGTCGTGTCCTGCGGCAGACGATAGTTGCGCAAATGCTCACAAGCATGCCGCAGCGCAACGATTTCGGCATGTGCCGTGGCATCATGACGGCCAATCGGTTCATTAAATCCCTGCCCGATGATGACGCCTTCGTGTACTAAAATGGCACCCACAGGCACCTCCCCCCGCGCGCCGCCCTGCTTAGCCACCACCAAAGCGTGCTGCATCCATGCCACATCAGACAACAACCAAAACCGACACATGGTCAAATCACGGTGGCTAGCAGGTGGGTACAGAGGATTTATTGAATAGAGTGTCATCTGTTTTTATCGTTATTTATTGCGGTAGCTGCCAGTCGATCGGCGTGCGGCCGTGCTGACGCAAATAGTCATTGGTTTTGGAAAATGGCTTTGTACCAAAAAAACCGCCTCGATTGGCTGCTAATGGTGAAGGATGAACCGCTGTTAAGATCAAATGCTTATCGGTGTCAATATACTTACCTTTTTGCTGCGCTTTGCTGCCCCACAAGATAAATACGGTGTGTTCGGTTTGCTCATTAATGACATCAATGACTGCATCAGTAAACGTTTCCCAGCCTTTATTTTGATGGCTGTTCGGTGCACCTTCGCTCACGGTTAAAGAGCTATTTAATAACAACACACCTTGCTTTGCCCAGTGGGTCAAGTCACCATGCTTAGAATAGCTGGTACCAATATCATTGGCCATTTCTTTAAGCACGTTGTTCAATGAAGGCGGCTTTGGGATGGCTTTTGGTACTGAAAACGAGAGTCCCATGGCCTGACCTGCACGGTGATAAGGATCTTGACCCAGAATCACTACTTTGACCTCTGACAACGGCGTTAGATTAAAGGCATTGAACATCAGTGGCGCTGGTGGAAATACTGGCGTACCTGACTGATACGCTTGCTTTAAAAAATCACGTAGCTTGTCCATGTTCTCTGAGGTCAGCTCCTCTGCCAATGCTACTTTCCAATCTTCAGGTAAACGCACTTTGTCTAATATAGCCTGCTTTTCGGCATTGGTTTTTTCAGAATCGGCGGACTGGTCGTCGAATAACTGCATGGGTATTGCCTCTTTTTATTTATTATTTAATCGGTGCAACTGCACATAATCTATCTTAAGATGATCACCACACCCTGACTGTAAAATAATGATATTGACAAAAGCCACGTTAGCATAGCAGGACAACAGCCGCTGTCAATGCTATTGGCTACTATAGAGAAAAAACTGACATGAAAAAACGGCTACATAGGCAGCCGTTTTGTGATACGTTTAGGTTTTCTGCTTAGGCTATTTTATTAGCTGGCGAGTGATTCGGAGTCGGAGCGCGGCTCGTGAGTTTCAACCACGGTAAGTAAGATACGGCTGTTGGCTGACCCCTTATCACTGGGTAGCTGCGCGGTTTGTTCCGTATCCGCAGTACTATCATCAGTCGTAGATTCTGGCTCTAGCGTCAGATGCACCACACCACCATTGACCAAATCGCCAAATAAAATCATGTTGGCCAGCGGCTTTTTAATCTCATCTTGGATCAAGCGCTGCATTGGCCGTGCCCCCATCAAGCGATCATAGCCTTTTTCTGCCAAATAATCACGCACATCGTCATCAATCTCAAGCGTAACTTGCTTGTCATCCAGCTGTGCTTGCAACTCAACCAAAAACTTATCAACCACTGAGATCACCACTGAGGTATCTAGTGGGTTGAACTGAATAATGGCATCCAAACGATTGCGAAACTCAGGAGTAAAGACACGTTTTAGCGCTTCTGTATTGTCACGGCTGTGATCCTGCTGAGTAAAGCCCATCGATGAGCGACTGATACTGTCCGCACCGACGTTGGTAGTCATAATCAGAATTACTTGCTTAAAGCTGGCAACGCGGCCATTGTTATCCGTCAACGTACCATGATCCATCACCTGCAACAATAGATTAAAAACATCTGGATGGGCTTTTTCAATCTCATCAAGCAGCAGGACACAGTGCGGATACTGATTGATTTTTTCAGTCAAGAGCCCACCCTGATCGTAACCCACATAGCCTGGCGGCGCACCAATCAAGCGAGAAGCGGTATGCGCTTCCATGTACTCTGACATATCAAAGCGCACCAACTCAACACCCAATAAGTTTGACAATTGACGCGAGACTTCTGTTTTACCCACCCCTGTTGGGCCTGCAAACATAAACGAACCAATTGGTTTTTCTGGCGCTTTAAGACCTGCACGAGACAATTTAATCGCATCGGCAAGGGTAGCAATGGCCTCGTCCTGTCCAAAGACCAAACGCTTCAAATCACGGTCTAAGTGCTCAAGAATGCTCTTATCATCTGTTGAGACCGCTTTGGGCGGAATACGGGCAAGCTTGGCAACGATCGCTTCGATATCACCCACATCAATGGTAACAGGCGCTTTGTTCTTATTACCAGTCGGCAGGTCGTTGACCGTTTTGGCCGTGTCTTCTGCTTTTGCTGCCGTAGCAGCAGCATCCATCTCGTTATCCTGCGCGTCAAAATCATCATCAATGCCACTCAGTGTTTCTTCATCAAAGTCTTGTGCCAAATCTTTGATAAAACTCTCTTCAGCTTTGATGTCATCAGCGTCAGGAATCACCCCTAGGCGCTTATACGCCCCCGCTTCATCAATCACATCAATGGCTTTGTCGGGCAAAAAGCGCTCATGAACATACTTCACCGACAGCTCCACAGCACTTACCAAGGCTTGGTCGGTATATTCGACATTATGGAAAGACTCATAACGCGATTTGAGACCGCGCAAAATATCAATGCTGTCATCGATGCTTGGTTCTTTAATATCAATTTTTTGGAAACGGCGCGATAAGGCATGATCTTTTTCAAACACTTGGCGATATTCAGTAAATGTCGTTGAGCCCACGCAGCGCAACTCACCATTGGCCAATGCAGGCTTGATCAAGTTTGACACATCCATACTGCTGCTCATTGATGACCCTGCACCAATAATCATATGAATTTCATCAATAAACAAAATGGCATTGGGCTTTTTCTTAAGCGCCTCTAACAAAGACTTCATGCGTTTTTCAAAGTCGCCGCGATATTTGGTACCCGCTATTAGCGAACCAATATCCAGACTGTAGATAACGCAGCCACTTAATGGCTTTGGCGCTTTATCGTTGATGATCAGCCATGCCAAACCTTCGGCAATAGAGGTTTTACCAACACCTGGCTCACCCACCAATAAGGGGTTATTTTTACGGCGGCGGCATAGCACTTGTGCAGTACGCTCAATCTCAGGGCCACGGCCAATCAGCGGATCGGTTTTTCCTTCTGCAGCACGCTGGTTTAAGTTGGTCGCAAACTCAACCAGTGGGTCTTTGCTGGTTTTTTCAGAGGCACTGCGGCGCTCACCCGTCATGGATGCACGCGGCTCAGATGGTTCATTTTTGTCTTGACCATGTGATAGGTACTGCGTGAGCTCTAAACGGCTGATGCCTTGTTTTTTAAGCAAATAAACCGCATAGGTGTCATGCTCTGAAAACATCGATACCAAAATATCTGAGCCTTCGACCAAGCGGCCGCCGCCAATCGACTGCACGTGAAAAATGGCACGCTGCAAAATGCGATCAAAGCTTTGTGTTGGCTGCGGCGATTGCTCCATGTCTTCTTCTATGGTTGGCGTATGCTTGCTGATATAAGCTTCAAGCTCCGCACGAAGGCTGGAAATATTAGCATTGCAAGCCGTCAACGTATTGGCAGCATGGGTGTTTTCTAGTAGCGCCAATAACAAGTGCTCCACAGTGAGATACTCATGTGACTTTTGACGCGCGAGCGTCATTGCTAAACGCAACGAGACTTCAAGATGACGACTTAACATAATGGATTCCTACGGTTATACCTATTTTCATATAATAATATTATGGGTCACTACTTAGTAAATCAGGGCGACAAACGAATTGTTCAAGGGAAGCGATGGCTTAATCAGCAAGTGTCTACTCTACAAAACAGCGGATAGCTACTAGCTACTACTAGTGGAGAGCTACTATTAACCACTTTTCTTCATATCAACATGATCATCGCCCATAGTCAATCTATTAACACGTTGTAAAATGTATCAAAGCATGCACAATGTTGATGGATGAACGGTTTGACTGAATTAAATAGATTTTGGGTGGTTAACAAATGCTGAATAATGAATACGATAAAAAATGGATAATCAATGAGAGAAAAGGAACTTAGAGAATAAAAAACAGACAATTTTATGATGATAACAGCGATTCAATAGGTCAATAGCACACCGAAACCATCATACAATAATATATGGAGGATAAAACAATAAAATCAAGATTAACAATGGGATAGGATGAAATAAATTTGGATTTGATGCAAAAAATGTACGGCTAGATAACTCAGTCGCCTTGATTCGGCTCAATCTGAGTCAATAACGGATAGCCTTCGCGGTGCGCCAGACTGTTTACTTTTTTTGCTTTGGTTTCTGCGATGTCTTTTGGATAAATTCCCGCAATGCCTTTGCCACTGTTGTGAATGGCCAGCATGATTTCTACCGCTTTTTCGATGTTGTGGCGAAACTCTGATTGCAAAATATGAACCACAAACTCCATCGGCGTGTAGTTGTCATTATACATTACCACTGCATACATCGGAGGTTTGGCCACTTCTGGCTCAGCAACCATCACATCTACTTGGGGTGTGGTCTCAGCATCAGTATCATTGTCTTGCGCACGGTGGCCTGCTGGCGCAGTTGGGAAATGCCAGTCACAAGTTGTCGGCGTCATTACGGATAACATAGGCGTCTTCATAACCATATATAATATATTAGATAAAGATATATTGAAAAATATTAAATAAATTTTGCTATTGCTATGCAAGCGCTCACTGTGAGAACAGATACGCTGATAACAGAATGTTTAGTGCATTATGCGTTATTTAGTGTCAGTGTCAGTGTCAGTGTCAGTGTCAGTGTCAGTTATGATAGGACTTTCATCTACTTCTGGCAAATCTGTCAGCGACAGTGGCATATTATCTACCATATCGCCAAGACTCCAATCGTAAAGCTGCTCAACTTGCTCATCACCTGCTTCTAAGCTAAGTTTTACTTGTAGAGGCTCGAAGTCTGCTGGCATCACAAAACGGCCGCGAATACGCACGATGCCCTCAATCATATAACTTTTTGGATCAAGCGGCACGGAGATAAAGTTGTCTTCATCTTGCAGTGTCAACGTGACCGTTAGGTTTTTGGCCTGACCATCTTCGCTCAACATCGCCACATCAAAACCGTATTCAAACGCATTTTCTGGCAATGGGGTAATTTTATAACCAAGCACCTGTAGCGGCATGCCACCTTGCTCAGTGATAAACTTGCCATACAACATATTGAGCTGTGAGACTTGTTGACTTTCTGTTTTGAGTATTTGGTTTCTTTTTTGGGTATCATCAAGATTTGCCAGACTAATCGCAAGCTCTTGTTTGGCCGTCTCAACCTGATTTTCCATCACCTTATTGCTCAGGCGTAAGTCTTTGACTTCATTGCTGGCCTGCTTGCTGATATTGGCCGCCAGCGCCGCCTCAGACTCCAGTTTATGATAGCCACTTTGGTAGCCAATCATGTGCCCAAAAACAGAAGTGACGGCCGCAGTGACTGATATGGCAACAATAAACAAAAACAGCAGTAGCTTCCCCGCCCCTTGCTGCGATCTGCCCACTGTTCGACCCACTACCGTACTGGCAATAGGCATATCTTCAGACCATACGGATGCAGATGCGTGACACGATAAACGTGCTGGCTGCGAACACAAGCGGGGGGCAGTCTTAACACGCATTTAGGCAATATCTCTTAACAGGAAAGGCGGCACATTATAACGGAATTCAGGATCAATACCTAGCACAGCGCTGTAAGCATGGTGACTTTGTAGTAATGATTCTGTAATACCAAACAAAATACACCATGCAAAATTGACCATCATTTTTTGTCGTAACAATCATACGATAAGCGCAAAAGGTTAAGGCACAATTGGCGCAAAGGTTAAGCCCAAGGTTTCATCAAGACCCAGCATAACATTCATATTTTGTACGGCTTGTCCTGCAGCTCCTTTCACCAAATTATCTTGTACCACCAAGACGGTCAGCTCGTCTCTATCATTATTTTGATAGACGGCAATACGCAAACGGTTACTGGCGCGAACGCTGCGCGTGTCTGGATACATGCCACGTGGCAACACATCAATAAAGACTTCGTCCGCGTAGCTGCTTTCAAACACCTGCTGCCAATCAATCGCCTTGCCCGCGTCGGTCAGCTCTAAATGAATTGAGCTGAACATACCTCGAATCATGGGCACCAGATGTGGTAAAAAGCGAATTCGATGATCAAACTGGCTCTCAAGCAGCTGCGATACGCCTTGTTCAATCTCTGGCAAATGGCGATGACCCGTCACGCCATAGGCTTCAAAGTTGTCTGTTGTCTCTGCGTAGTTGAGTGCCAGCTTGGCTTGTCTGCCCGCCCCTGAAACGCCTGATTTGGCATCGATCACGATACGTGCGTCGATCAGGCGCGCACCTTGCTCGTTTTGCGCCTCAATGACTGGCTTTAAACCTAAAATCGCGGTGGTTGGATAGCAGCCTGGATTGCCCACGACTTTTGCTGTTGCAAGCTTCGTACGGTTCAATTCTGGCAAGCCATACACTGCCGTTTTGAGTAGCTCAGGACAGCTGTGCGGCTGCTGATACCATTGCTCAAACTCGGCAAGTGACTGCAAACGAAAATCTGCTGCCAAATCGATCACTTTAACGCCCGCTGTCGTCAAGGCTTCTGCTTGCTTCATTGCCACGCCATGCGGCGTAGCAAAAAAGACCACGTCGCGCTCTTTTAGCGCCGTTAAGGTATCATCGCCCAAGTCACTAAAAACAATATCAGAGATGCCGCGCAAACTTGGAAAAATCTCATCAGCGCGGGTACCCGCTTCACTTCGAGATGTCAGCAGGTCAATGGATACCTCAGGGTGTGAGGAGAGCAGACGAATAAGCTCAATACCGGTATATCCGGTACCGCCAACAATAGCTACTGAAATCATAAAGTGTCCTTAATTTTGATGTTTCATTATTGCCAAGCGCACCATCTTTACGCTTAGAAGTAAGTCGATAGACGTATTATAGTTTGTAATCATGTACCGCATCGATAAAGACTTTGGCGCGATCAGGATCAACCCACTGGGTGATGCCATGACCTAAGTTTGCCACATAGCCTGTTTTCTCACCGCCCGCGTAAGCGCTATCGAGCATGGCTTTGACTTCAGCACGGATGGTCTCAGGAGAGCCATATAGCGTTGCTGGATCAAGGTTGCCCTGAATGGCTTTGCTTTGCTGTATCTTTTTGTGCTGCTTGGTCAGTTGACGCTGACGCTCTACCAATGTCTGGCGGGCGCGATCAAGAGGCATGGTCCAATCAAGTCCCAATGCATCGGCTTCGCTATCGGCTTGTATGTCGAGCCATAGGCCGCCGCCCTTGGTAAACAGCACCACAGGCACTGACGGGTGACGCGCTTTAAGCGCAGCAACAATACGCTTGTTGTAGTTGTGAGAGAACTCGATAAATTGACGATGACCCAGCGCCCCGCCCCAGCTGTCAAAAATTTGTACCGCTTGAGCGCCTGCGATGATCTGCGCATCGAGATAGTCGGTCACTGCCGTGGCAAGTTTATCAAGCAACTGATGCAAAAATTCAGGCTTGCTATAGAGCATTCCTTTGGTATAACGATAATCTTTTGAACTGCCGCCTTCGATCATATACGTGGCCAGCGTCCACGGACTGCCTGAAAAACCAAACAACGGCACTGAGCCATTTAGCGCTTTACGGATACTGGTCACTGCGCGCATGACGTAATCCAAAGAGTCATTCACGTCTAGTACTGGCAACTGCTCAAGGTCTGACTGACCACGGACGGTATATTTAAACTTAGGCCCTTCACCAGTCTCAAAATACAAGCCCAGTCCCATCGCATCAGGAATGGTCAGAATATCACTGAACAAAATAGCCGCGTCCAAATCATAGCGACGTAGCGGTTGCAGCGTCACCTCAGTTGCGCGCGCCGTGTCTTTGCATAGGCTCATAAAGTCGCCTGCTTCAGCACGCGTGGCTTTATACTCTGGTAAATAACGGCCTGCCTGACGCATCATCCACACAGGTGTGGTATCAACTGGCTCAAAACGCAGCGCCCGCAACAATCTATCGTTTTTTAGCGGTGCAAATTTGTGTTGCGGGTCGGTATTGGTCTCTGAGGCGCTCATGCACAACTCTCCAAAAAATAAATTAGAAATTAGTTAGAATAAAAACGATAAAATAGGTCAGCGTAATGAGGCGCTTGCTGATCGTTTAGCGCTACATGTATAAGGCTAAATTGTCACGGTGTACCATCACCACACGCTCTTCACTGTTACCCAAAATACGGTCAAACTGCTCCGTACGCTCGCGCGCTACGCGGCGGGCATCTGGAGATGAGAAGTTGACCTGACCAACAGCTAAGCGCTCGCCTGTGTCTTGATGTACGATCTCAACCACATCTCCTTCATCAAAGTCACCACGCACCTCAACCACACCGACAGGTAGCAAACTTCTATTGTGCTCAATCACAGCACGAGCAGCACCCGCATCGACGATCAACGTGCCTGCCATCCGTAAATGCGCGGCCAACCACTGCTTACGAGCAATGAGTTTGTCCTCATCATTAGTAGTCAACAGGGTACCTACCGCTTCGCCTGAGACCACGCGTGTGATGACATTGTCAATCGCACCGCTTACAATCACAGTCGGGCAGCCGCCCATCGCAGCCAAGCGTCCAGCGCGGATTTTGGTCAACATACCGCCGCGACCCAGTTTGCCGCCATCACCTGCGATATCAAACAAATAATCTGCCATCGCGCGCTCTTGACGAATCATTTTGGCATCAGGATTATCACGGGGGTTGTCCGTAAACACCCCATCTTGATCCGTCAAAATGATATATAAGTCGGCATGTACCATGGCCGCTGCCATGGCACCAAGCGTATCATTATCACCGAATTTGATTTCATCAATAGTGATGGTGTCATTTTCGTTAATAACGGGCAACACATGCCAATCCAATAACTGGGTTAACGCGCTGGTGGTATTGAGATAACGGCGTCGGTTGGATAAATCATCATGAGTCAGTAGCAGCTGCGCGCTATGGACGCCATGCTGAATCAGCGCTGACCACCACGTTTCAATCAAACCCATTTGCCCGATAGAGGCGCAGGCTTGTAGCGCAGCCAACTTCTTGGGGCGCTCATCCAAATTCATGCGCACCACGCCTTCGGCAACGGCACCCGATGACACCAACAGTACTTCAATACCCTGATTGTGCAACTTGGCAATCTGTTTTGCCCATTCATAAATGGCAGTCCGATCAAGACCACGACCGTTATTGGTCAATAGTGACGAGCCGATTTTAACGATGACGCGCTTGATATCAAAATTACGCGCTTGTTTGACAAACCGTGCTTCGTCAAGTGATTGTTCCATATCGACTGCCATAAAAACTCCTGTATATTATGTAGGCATAAATTAAAATAAATGGAGGCCCGATTATATAACCAATAAGGCCTCTTAATTAAAATAGATACCGATTGATAACGACAATCGGTATTATCAACAACAATAGTAGCGTATCGCCGTGTTATTATATGCAGTCCACATTACGGCACATAGACCACTTCAACGCCGTCTTCATCGTCGTCATCAAAATCATCATCCAAGTCAGTTCCTTCACGCTGCGCTTTACGAGCGGCGCGATAAGCCTCACGCTGTGCTTCAGTATTGCGGCGCACTTCAGCCTCCAGGCGCTCAAAACGGGCTTTTTGAGCCGCAGCAAAATCTGGATCTTCTAGTTCGCGCTCACGTTCGAGCTCAATCTCATTCATCAAATGATATTTGATCGGATCAATGCCTTCGCCCGTTAAGGTTGAGGCGCGAAATACTGTACCCGTCCATTCAAGCTCAGCGACAATATGCTCGCATAAGGCATCGATCTCTTCATCCAACACCTGATCGATTTTGTTCAGTACCAATATTTGCGGCAGATCAGCAAGCTCGGGTGAAAAACGCTCCAGCTCATTTAAAATAATACGGGCATTGTGTACAGGATCACTGCCATCGATGGGTTGTACATCGACGATGTGCAGCAAACGGCGAGTACGTGCCACATGCTTTAAGAAGCGAATGCCAAGACCTGCACCCTCTGACGCGCCTTCAATCAGACCTGGAATATCAGCCATCACAAAAGAGCGATGACGACCGATATCGACCACACCTAGGTTGGGCACGATGGTGGTAAACGGATAATCAGCAACTTTTGGTTTCGCCGCAGAAACCTGACGAATAAAGGTTGATTTACCCGCGTTTGGCAGACCAATCAAACCCACATCTGCCACAACTTTTAGCTCAAATTTTAACACTTTGAGCTCGCCTTCAAAGCCAGAAGTGGCCTTACGAGGGGCTTGGTTGGTTGAGCTTTTAAAATGGGTGTTACCCAAACCGCCATCACCGCCTTTGGCAATCAGTAGTGTCTGATCGACTTCGGTCATATCACCGATGACTTCATCTGTTTCGGTGTCGATAATGGTGGTACCAATCGGTACTGGCAAAAAGATATCGTCAGAGCCTTTGCCTGAGCAGTTTTTGCTGTGTCCATTTTCGCCGCGCTTGGCATCGTAGCGGCGCGTATAACGATAATCGACTAACGTGTTGGTGTTGTCATCAGCAATAACATAGACGTCACCGCCACTACCGCCATCACCACCATCAGGTCCACCACGTGGGACGTATTTTTCTCGGCGAAAACTGACGATACCGTTACCGCCGTCACCTGCTTTTACCGTTACGACGGCTTCATCAATAAATCGCATGTTACGTTCCTTAATTTGCAATCTTTACAGTCAATGACTGTCTTTTTTTGGTTGTGCGCGGTCATTCATGCCGCTTATCTGTCATCAATGGCTGTGATAAAAAATCATTAATAACTGTCAATAATGCATCATATCGCACCCTTTGGTGGCTTGATATGGTTTTTATCATCAGCATGATAAATAACACCCGATAACCAAAAAGACTATCGGGTGCCATAAGTACCATGGGTAAAGCACAAACCAACACAGCTTTATCTAAAACTGCCACACCTAATGCAAGTGCAGTCAGCCTTAGGGGTATTATGCTGGAATTTGCGTGTAACTGATACCCGCCATTTGGGTAGCAACGCGCAATACTTGCGTGCTGTAGCCTACTTCATTGTCATACCAGATGTAGACGGTGGCATGGTTGTCCGTCACGATGGTGGCTTGTGCATCCACGATACCAACGTGCTTGGTACCAACAAAGTCAGTTGATACAGCTTCTGTTGAGTCAGTATAAGCGATTTGTGACTGCCATGTGCTGCTATTGGCCACTTGACGTAAGAAATCGTTCAATGCATCGCTACTTTGCGGCGCAGTTTTTAGATTTAGGTTCAAAATCGCAAGACTAACGTTCGGCGTCGGTACACGAATGGCATTACCAGTCAATTTGCCACCAAGCTCTGGTAAGGCTTTACCGACGGCTTTGGCTGCGCCTGTGCTGGTGATAACCATATTCAATACCGCACTACGACCACGGCGATCGGCTTTGTGATAGTTATCAATCAAGTTTTGATCGTTGGTGAATGAGTGAATGGTTTCAACATGACCGTTTTCAATACCAAACTCGTCGTTTAATACTTTTAGCGTTGGTGTGATGGCGTTGGTGGTACAGCTGGCCGCACTCACGATGGTGTCATCACCAATGGTATCATTGTTTACACCATACACGACGTTTTTGATCTCGCCGCCTGCAGGAGCAGTTAACAATACTTTTTGAACGCCTTTAGACTGCAAATGCTTGCCAAGGCCGTCTTCATCTTTCCATTTGCCTGTGTTATCGATAACCACAGCGTTCTCGATACCATAAGCGGTATAGTCGATTTCACTTGGGTCATTGGCATAGATCACTTGGACAAAACGGCCATTAATAATAATGCCGTTATGCTCTTCATCGATACTCACGCCGCCAACAAAGTTGCCATGAATTGAATCACGCTCTAGCAATGACGCGCGCTTGGCCAAATCGCCTTTTGCCGCTGGACGTACAACGATGGCTTTTAGTTGCAAACCTTTTGCGCTGGATGCTTGTGACAATAGCAAACGCGTTAGGATACGGCCAATACGGCCAAAACCATACAATACAACGTCAGTGGCATTGTTTTCTACAGAGGCATCACGGTTGATGGTTTGTAGCGCTTGTGCCACGTCAGTATCGTTGGCAATCAATTGACCCACGTCAACACGCAAGGCTTGGAGATCGTTGCTCGCTGCCAATGTTTTTACCACAGCTAGGGTATCGGCGATAGCAATGGCTTGAGCGCCTTGCTCACGATTGGCAGCTTTTTGATGCAATGCCAATACTTGACCCACAGAGGTGGTGTCGAAGCTTTCGCCAAACATGGTTACTTGTACGTCTTGCTCATTGTATAGCTTGTTAAGCAAACCCATCAATTCGATGGCTTGCTGCTCTTGATTGTTATAGTTATTTAAGTTGTCTTGATGCAATTGGCGTAAGGTATCAGCGTGGCTCACGAGAAACATCCTTATGGTCAGTAAAATGAGGGTCAGTTGCGAGTGATAAAACAAGGCAAAAACTGGGATTGGCTGCAGTAACAGTGGCTTATAAAGACCTCACTATTACAGTCAGTGCAACAAAATCGCCTAAATTTTAGCTTAAAACGCCCAATTTTGCCAGTAATAACCATGATTACTCATGACTGTCGTCAAAACTTCACTGCCTTGAGGTGGATTGATTCATGCTGCCAGCTGATGTGACACTTGTTATTCTAAGGCACCAGATTGGCCGTTTGACCTGTTTGTACTGTTAAGTTGAATTCCTTGAGATCATAACCTTGTTGCTGCGCAATCTGACGGTATTTGGCATACGTGTCTTGACGAATATCTGGCGTACGTGCCAGCAACCACAAGTACTTATGATCAGGCGTACCGACCAATGCTGTATCGTATTGATCATCACGCGCCAGTACCCAATAATTGGCACGGCCAATGGGTAACCAGCGTAGCCATGAGGGTAAAAACGTCACTTTCAGCTTGCTGCCTGAGTCGTCGGCGGTAGTAGCGACGCCATCAGCGGTAATGGACTTGCCATCTTCACCCACGCATTGGTTGAGCACGTCAATACCTGAGTTATCTGTCTGCTGCGTATAGGTGGCAGTCACATCACGGGCACAGTTGCGTTGAAAACGCATCGGCAAACGGCCAATCTCATACCACGTACCTGCGTATTGATCTAGGTCAACACCGTCAACGGTGGTTGGCTCAGAAGCAACGTTATGAATAATGTCTGATGGGGTAACCGCAAGGGTATCGGCAGCCGTATGACTGTTTTCGCCATTGTCTGCGCTCATGGTCATCGCTGGCATGGGTGCCGCATAGGCAGAAAAGGCCGCTAAAGGAACAATAATCGCCAAGGCAATCGCGGTGTGCTTGATCAGAGTATTCATAAAAATACGCTCAGGGATATCTCTTTCTGGAAAAGAAGACGATATCTGTGCGTTGCGCCGACGGCTATGCTGAGCGGGTTGTCTGTCAACTGCTGGCTTATCTGCCATGCACTGACGAAGCTTGGCATGCGCATAAGGTTCAGCACTATGCTCAGGCTCTGGGGTGTTATCAGATACAAATGACAAATACTCATCAGTTGGTGCACCTGATGCCTTTTTATAGGCGCTATTTATAGCAGAGTTATTGGCTGCACGCTTATCATCCATAGTCGTCGCCTTGTTGTCGCGCTCATATGAATGGCGAATATAAGCACGTTCAGGATCGTGCGCATAGTCTGCATCATTGCTGGCCTGATCCGTTTGCTCATCAGCATCAGAAGACAGATAACGCGTTTGCGCTTGATTGTTTTGATGCGACTGAGAACCGGCTGCCTGTGAGCCAGATAATGCTGGCTGAGGTAACTTATTGGTTTTCATAGTGATACCGTATAATCATTGTTTTTGTGAATAAAAAATATGCGTAATAACTGTCTCTGATAATTGGCTATCAGCAAGCTCAAAGGCGGCTTATCATGCACGGTTTGTATCAATCATAAATACCGCAAGCCTTAAACCTATATAGGTATATATATTAACTTTCTGATAGAAGCTATTGATTCATGCTTTATAGTAAGACTGCCGCTTACATTAAAGTAGTGCAGCAATGTAGGGAAACGCAACGCTTTGTAAGTGAGATAACCGTTATTTATCATCTCTCCTACTGTGTAACACCTGTGTAAAAGCATGAGAGCGGCAACGTAAAGCACTTATACCTTGTTTTTCACCTCATAAAAGTGATGACGGCTGGCACTCATGAAAATGTCGAATGCCTGCTATGCCAAGTGCGCCCTGCTCGGCTGCTTGCGCGTTCATATCGGGATATAAGCCGCCCAAGGCAATGACAGGTATATCAGCACGTAGCGCCAACGCCGCCCACGCTTGCCAGCCTAAGCCTGTCTCATCAGGATGGGTCGGTGTCGCCAATACAGGAGACAAAAACATACCGATAACGGGCGGTAGCTTTGCTGCAAGTCTGATACGTGCCAACTGATTAGCCGCTTCAATACTGCTGATATCATGGCAACTGACGATCAATGGCTGCTGTAGTGCTGGCAAGATTTGTTCTTCTTTATCTGCTTGGTTGTCTTGATGCTGCGCTTGTACAAACCAAGCCATCAGCTGGGAATGACTCAGGTGATAGGCACATACCGTTGCCTCAGCTGATAACTCATCGTTCTGCGCGGCGGTATCCGTCCAAGGGGCAATACCTGAGATATCTGGCCGCGCTTGTAACAACTGCTGTATAACCATGCGGTCTAGCGTGGTATCCGCTGATACGCTCTCATGCCCTTGCTGGGCTGCTTTTGGGCGACAATAGACCCATGACCCTATAGGCAAGTATGATTGATGATAGCTGAGCCATAACGCAGGTGATGACGCATCAAAATGCGCCAGTGGATATGTGATGGCGATATGCGGTGGCAATGTTAGCCATGCCAGAATGGTGCTGTTCGCCGCAGGCAATGGGTATTCCCCTGCCAGCAGCTTGTCTTTGTCCGCCCATGTTAACGCTTGACCTTCTAAGCCTTGCTCCACCGCTTTATACGGCGCAAACTGCGTGATGCTGAGCGCCACGTCATAGACATGCAGACAAACGATTTTATCGCCGTAGTCATGGTGCAAGCGACCCATTTTTATGGCGACATTCTCTGTGATGTCGATGCCTGTCTCTTCAGCCACCTCACGGATCAGCGCTACCTGCGGTAATTCACCATCCTCTATTTTGCCGCCAACAAATTCATAACGATTGCCTTGATGCTGAGCTTGGCTCCGAAAACCAAGTAGGTACTGATTCTGATAATGGATGACCGCGACGGCAACATTAACGATTTTAGCTGGTAGGGAGCCAGACAATGTGGGTGCAGCTGAGGGAGACATAACGATCCTACGCTTATAAAAGCTACGATGATAAATAGATGGCAGCGTTAACGCAAAAATAATCACAAAATACTGACCTGATGATGGCAGCGATACATAAGTTTACATAATAACCGTCTTTTGTTTTATAAATCGCTTGCAAAGACCTCCAATCTAAATGATAATTATTATCGTTAATATAACTATCCCATTACACTACTAGCTTGGCGCGGCGTGTCACATCACACATGACCACCCAGCCACCATCAAAGGAATTTATTATGAGCATGGTTATCTCTCGTTACTTGAACTGCCGTGAAAATCGCCTACCAACGTTACAATCACAACATCTATTTGCCCTGACCAAAGAAGTGCGCATTGAGCATGAAGGTGAAGAATATCGCCTGCGTTTAACCCGTAATAATCGTCTGATTCTGACCAAATAATTTAGCCGATACACCATAGCTACCCGCATAAAAAAACGCCTTACTGATAAGGCGTTTTTTATTGGTTAATCACTGGTTGATAACGGACTGCAATTGTAACGATGGCTCCTCATATTCAGGTAAACCAGTGACTTTGGCTTAGAACTGCCAGCTATACACCACATCTACGGCGTTTTCGGCAGCTGATGTCGCCTCAATATAAATACGGCGCGTCAATTGATAACGAATCGATAGGCTGTTTTGGGCATTGAACACGCCGACACCATAGCGAATATACAAGTCAGGCGTCACGTATCCTGTAACGTTGACGTTGGTGTCTTCACTATTACCTGACGCATCAACCGTTAGGCCTTGCAGACCAAATGCTTGACCAATCTGATTGGTCAAACGGCGGGTGCCACTGAGACCAAAACTCAAACCAGCGGCAGCCAAGTTGTTGCTGACCTCAGATTTAAAGCCTTGCTCACTGATTTGGGTCGCGCCTGTGTTGTTGATTCGGCCGGTTACCAACGCATTCATCGCTTGCTGCTGGGTCAGTCCCGCATCGTTAAAGACCACGATGTTTGGATTTTCGGTAGTACCTGTCACACGTAGGCCGACTGTTTTGCTATTGATACTTTTAACCGCTTCAATACTCAAGTTGGGTTTCATCACATCACCATTGAAACGCACTTGACCATAGTTAAGCTCTAGACTTTGACCAAAAATATTGATATCGGTACGCCGTGAAACTTGTACTACTCCTTTAGCGCGCATCACCCCTTGACCATTTTGAGTAATGTTCAGCGCGCCTGCCAGCGGAATCACCGCACCAAAACCGCGGAAGTTGATATCATCGCCCAAATCAACACCGATATCGGCATTGATTGACCATGGCTGAGAGATCGCCAGAACCTCGTCAATATTGCCGATCAAGCGTCTGTCAATCACCACGGCATCTTCGGTCTGGGTGACGATGTCTTCACTGGCTTCTGGTGGACGAATGGTCGCAGACGGTACGCTGACCGCGCCTTCAATATTGATGTAGCGATCTGTAGGACGAATAATGATATCAATATCAGGATTGACTTCAGCCAGCAGTAGTGGTGGCTGCGTTAATACCAAACGCTCACCTTCGACACTGAGTTTGGCTTGCAGTTTTTGTTGCCAGTTGACCGTTCCTTTTAAGGTGCCTTCGCCGTCGCCACTATTGAATTGACCATCAATCAGCGCTTCTGTACCGCGAATTTTGGCCGTGGCATTGATGTTGGTCAGATTAACCGGCAGATCAAGCATGGCAACACGGCCATCGCTCAGGTTGACATCACCATAAAACTGCGGCTTTTCTAATGTACCACCCAAACCACCTGCCAGTGTCACGTTACCCTCAAGTACGCGCATACCGGGGAAGAAAGGCTTAAATACTGCCAAATTCAACTCATTGAGCACCAGCGCACCCGAAATGGGTTTGGGTGTTTTATAAGGGTCAACAATCACTTCTGCATAGCCGCGCGCGCTGTCAGTGGTGCTGATATCCGTACGCAGTTTGAGGCCTTCAGGAACCGACAGGGCAATCAATGACACGCGCTGATAAGGCAAGCTGATGGGTGCTGCATCACCATCTTGTATCAGACCAATCTTGCCATTGTCAGAATATAATGTCGCGTTGATTTTTGGCGTCTCGCCGCGTTGCCAACCAACAATCGCTCTGCCATTAATCGTGCCATGCCAGTCGATATCTTGCGGCAAAAAGACTGAAAACAGTGAGGTATCGAGCTTTTGCACAGCCAAATTGACCTGCCCACCTGTCGCTGAAGCGACAAGGTTTTCGCGCAAGCACAGCTTGCCTGTTTGATCCTTAGCTTGCCAGCAATGTGCAGCCAGTTGTACCTTAAAGTCGTCAGCGCTGCCTGCTTTGTTGTTGGGTAGATTTAAAATCAGCTGCGCGGGTTGTAATTGGTTTAAGGTGGCATATTGGGACTGCACTTGGCCGTTGCCAACCGTACCTGACCATGTCAGATTGCGGCTATCAAAGCGACCTTTGAGACGCGCGCGGATGTCCAGTTGTTCGTTAGCCACATCCATGTTGAGCACATGCGCGTCTTGAGTACCATCAAAAGAAGCATTGATCTTCTCAAAACGCTGACCTGCCGCCGTTAAACCTTCTGCGGTGACGATCAGCTGGCTTGGGCTATTGGCCAGATTGACCAGTTTGCCGCGCACACGTCCCTCACGCAGGACAAAGTTTGGTAGCGAGATGCGCTCACCCACCAGATCAATATAAACCGTCGGTAGCGCCTGTCCTGCAGGTTGCAGCAAGGTAGCACCGCCTGTGACTTTACCACTTAGGGTATCTGAGAGCTGATCTAGGCTGGTAATATTGATTTTGGTTTGTAATTGGTTGGCATTGCCGTTTGCAGTGACGTAATTATTGCCCCAGCGCAGTACAAGATCATCTGCGTTCAGGCTTTCGACCAAGGCATTGACTTGTTGATACTGTGACTGGGCGTCTTTGGTCTGTAGCTGGCTTAAATAGCCTGCCATATCTTCTGGCAGGTGTAAGGTGGCAGCCAAACTGCCTTTGGCACTAAGCGGCTGACCTTTGAGCGTACCGCTTAGATCAATTTGTGGTAAATTGATCACCTGCTCAGCACTGCTCCAGCGGCCATTGGTGTTCACACTGCCTGTCACCGTACTGGGCATGTCTTTTAGAATATAGCCGATATTAAAGCGATCCATATTCGCCTTGATATCCCATGCCACGCCTTGGCGAATATCAACCAAACCTGTGGCATTGATACTGCCTGCAGCACCCACATGGCTAAAGCGATCAATACTTACTTGCTGATCATCACCGCTGGCCTTGATAGACAGCTTGCCTGCAGGCAATTGCTCAGCCTCCAATGCACCATCAAAATCAAGCGTAAAACGCTGCAATTTGCCTTGGGCAGCAGTGCTGTCGTTGCTGTTAGTAGGTGCTGGCTGCCATTGGCCACTGGTGGTCAAGTCTCCAGTCAAAATCGCAGGCGTGTTGGGCAAAAAGTAACCGACATTAAAGTCATCAAAACGTCCTGCCACGTTCCAACCAATATCGTTACGCAAATCCAGAACGCCTTTAGCGTTCACCGCGCCTGCTTCGCCCGCATAATCAAGCTGGCGAAAGCTAATCAGCTCAGGTGTGCCTGCTGCATTGATCGATAAGCGGCCTTTGGGCACATCTTGGGTATCAATACGGCCATCAAAACGCGCATCAAAAACGGACAATGCATCGCCGATGATGTCAACCGTGGCATCGCCGCTACCATCAATACCGACACGGCGACCGTTTTGTGTGTCATCAAGCTGCAGCTGTAAGTCTGTGTCCGTGATAGTGACGATGTGACGCTGACCTGCAACATTATTTTTGCTGATGTCCAGTAGGCGACCATTGGCACGAATACTGCCCGTAAGACGCTCTACAGGAAGGTCACTACGGTATTGTTTAGGTAGCAGTCCGTCACTGCTGGCATCGATTTGCCATGTCAATGGGCGATTGTTAGCAGCCAGTTGAATCTGGCCACGACCTGACAACGCGCCCACAACCCCTTGATAGTTTAAGCGGTTGATATCCACTGTGTTGCCTGATTTAAGCAACTTAATGTCGTAGTTGCCTTTGGGCGCTGCACTTAACTCATTGATCGTGGCATTGGCATCGACCGATAAGCGTGATCCGCGCATAATAACACTTGCTGTGCCACGCGGGCTGTCGAGATTACCGATATTGGGCAGCTGCTGGCGGCGCACATTTTGCCATATGGCGTCAATATACAGCGGCGGCGCTTGCTTGGATTTGGCGGAGGTTTTGCCTTGTACAATTTTGGCATTAACATGTTCGCCATCACGCTGGCGCAGGTCGGCATCAAGCTGCAAATTACCGTTTTCGTTGGCCTGCTGGACATGAAGCGATAACTTGCCATTGAGCTGTTTTGGGGCGTAGGCTTTATAATCAGCATACTCACTGGGAATGGCGCGGCGAATATCAAAGCTGGTGCCTGAGGCTTGCAGCTTGGCATCAACGCTGTTTTGCCAATCAACAATACCTTGCACAAATAAACGACCAGAGGGTACGTTGGCACTAAGACGATCAATGCGCAGTTGACTGTCAGCGATCACCGCGCGGCCTTGGTATTGCCCTGACGGGATGTCTGTAGCGCTCAGATCAGTATTGATACGCAGGCGGATCTCTGAGAGCACGCCTGACGCGGTCGCCATGCCGCTTTGCAAATGGATATCTTGTGCTTCTAGATAAGGAATCAGCACATCATCCCATTGCAACTTGGCTTCAAATGGCGCGTCTTTGTCCATGCCCTGTACCACAAAGCTACCGCGCACGTCGCCTTCATTGTAGCGGCTGCGCACCTTGCCAACTGTGCGCTTGAGACTGCCGTTGGCAGTGATATTTAAGGGGGCGATATACGCTTTTTCTAAAGCGCTCACTTCAGCAATCGCAGTCAAATCAAGCGGATAATCGCCTTGTAAGTCAATATTGCCTTGTAGCGCGCTCACTTTGACGATATCGGCATAGCGCAAGTCGCCACGGCCGACGGTTACGGTCGTACCTACCCATGTCAAATCTCTTGCGGCAATGTTATGGATGACCATCGGCTCTTTGGTGACTTGCTTATAGACGATGGTATCGACTTTGGCCTGATCAAAGCGCAAATTGACAGGCAGTTCTAAAGTTTTGTAGTCAAATGGCTCGCCTGTCGGGGCTTTTTTATTGATGATATCGATGCGATGAATATCAGCTTCACGCAAATGGACTTCTCTAGCAAATACTGCACGCCAGCCGATTTTGACGTAGGCCTTGTCCACAAAAACTTCGATGTCTTCTGTCGCGTTGATATCGATATCTGTAACCCAAAGGCCATCTCGCAAGTTGCCCGCGCCGTATTTGAAGTCAATATTCGTCTCAGCGCCTACCTTATCTAAGATAAACTCCGTGCCCGACTCTGTGCCCGCCATATAAAAAAAGACAGCAAACATCAGCGCCAACACAATCGATATCAGCACCAATAACTTAAGCACAAATGACAACGGATACCAGCGCTGCATGGCTTGGGCATCTCTTTGTGCAGGATCTTCATCCGATGAGTTTTGAGTAGGCGGAGAATCTTTAATCGGCATGGTGCTCAACTACATTAAGAAAAATTCAGTACCCGCCAGTAATTCGACCAGTACGATTAAAATCAGAGTGATATATTTGGCAGGCATTTGAGGCGGTCAACCTTGTGATACCTTGCCTGACTGCTTGGTTACGACGCGCTTTGATACTTATGTAAGCCCTGCCATCATAACGCCATCCTCACCCATTATAGCGGCGAGCCAATAAAGAAGTGCAATCGTACAGGGATGTTGTCTTCTGTCACGCCTGCTGCAACATCGACTCGCACGGTACCAACTGGCGTGGCATAGCGTATACCAACGCCGACGCCCACTTTGGTATCGGCCTTGAAATCTTTGTCATAAGCATTACCCACATCAGAGAATATCGCGCCGCGCAGTCCAGGCTTGAACTCATAGTTATATTCAGCACTGCCCACCGCCAGTATTTGTCCACCGGTCAAATAGCCCTTTTCGAGTGGCGATAAGCTATTGTAGTCATAACCACGGATGCTTTGATCGCCGCCTGCAAAAAAGCGCAGCTTATACGGTACATCATAAAAGTCATCCGCCCAAATATAACCAGTCGTGAGTTGACCCAAAACTTGGTGTTTGTTATCTGTACCAAAGCTATAAATACCGCTCAAACCAGCTGTCACAATCGCCATATCAGTATCACTCAGTACTTTGTCACTGCCTGCCTCGATACTGTAATATTGACGAAAGCCTTGCGTTGGATTGGCGATATTGTCCACGTTGGTCTGACTCATACCGTAGCCAAATAGCAATGCCTGCTGGCTGGGGCTTGATGAGGTAAAGCGTACTGGCAAGTCTTTTAGTGCCGCACCTTCAACGCCCGTCTCAAGCTCATCTAAGCGGTAACGCACAAAGTAGCTGCGATCCCAGCCGTCTTCGTCATGAATATTGCGTGCAGCCCGTGCCTTTAGCGTCTTGGTCGACAAGTCAAAGTTACCCTCACCTTGATCGATCACCTCTTCTTCATACGTCAGACGTCCCTCAAGTTTGTCATTGAGCGGATGCTGCCATGGGCGGCTGGCATAAACGGTGATATTCTTGTTAATCCGAGATACAGCCGCTTCCGCACCTGCCTGATAGCCCTGACGGTTGAGCAAATTGTAATCGATTTTGGCGGTGGCGCGCACACCTGTATCGGTGCCATAACCAATACCCAATTGTGCATCACGCGGCTTCTCTGATGAGACAAAAACGTATAACGGTACTTTTTTGCTCGCTTGGACTTCGGCAGGCGTTTTACGCCCAGCAAGGGTTGGCGGTACAAAGTTTTCGTCTATGACAGGCTCGTCATCAGGAAAGATTTTTTGTGCCACATTACTGATAGAGTCACTGATTTTACCTAAGATATTCTTGGCACTCGCTGGCTTCTCATCCAGTACCCGATCATTGGGCAATCGGCTCAATCGATCAGCTTTTTGCTTAACCGCTTGCAGCTTTTCACTGGTTTCTTCATCAACCTCAAAATCAATAGGCGCGATATCGGCTGCATTGACCGCCGCGCCACTTGACGTTTGCGCGTTGCTGCTGTCATCGTCGGCATTCTCAGTTGCGGCCGTATCTTCCTCACTGTCAGCCGACATCATTGCGGTGCGTGCCCTACTTGATTCGGCATTGTCAGCACTGCCATCGCGCGCCAGCAAGTCGTCGCCAACATCGTCATCGAGCATATCACCGTTTGATGTGTTGCTCGTAGACGTGTTATCAAAAGCCAGTGTACTGCTCTCACTGCGCTCATCTGGTGGCAAAATGGTCTCAACGTTGACCGTATTAAAATAGCGCGTCGCCGATAAGCTGTTACTAAAATCGGTAATGTCAGGACGATAAAACGGGTCACCCGCTTGGAAGTCAAACAACTGGCGCAGCAGCTTCGGCTCAACAGGTAATTTGTCGGGGTCAGTGGTCAATGTGCCTGACGCGCGATCATAGGTAAAAAACACCACATCATCAAACTCATAACGCTGACCGGTGTCATAAATCAGTGACACATCAGCGGTATTATCAGGCAAGATGATATCGACTGATTTGTTCAACCAAAAGGCGTCAAAATAGCCATACGTGTTGCTTAGCGACTCAAGTGCCGCCTTACTGCTCTTGTATACACGGTGATTGAAAACCTCACCTTCTGTCGGTGGTAAATTGTCCTCCAACGCTTGGTATTCTTTTTGCTCACTACCCTCACCCCGAACATCAACAATCTGGCTGTCCACAAGAACGGGCTCACCAAGCTGTTCGATAATCACATCGATACGATCTGCTTTGGGCTGACGTAAGCTCAGCGTCACATCATAATACCCAACTGCACGTGCAGCATCCAGTGCCGTTTGGCGCAGGCGCGGCAACGCGGCAGTAAAATCTGCCACAGACTGTACGTTGGTATCATCAAGCGCTGCCTTAATGTTACTGATTGGCTGCGTGTCAGTATCTGCTTTGACCAGTTTGGGTGCGGCATTGGTACCTTTGGCAGCTTGCTGCACATAAATGGTGGTGTCCACATTGGGTAGCGCCACATAGCCGCCATTGAACAAGCGATTGTATGTGCGTTTGATAAAGTTGCTACTGTTACGAGCGCGTGGCTCATCGTCATCAGCCTGCTCGATACTGGCATTGATGGCATCATTCTCGGTATCCGCCTCATAATCTGGCAGATAATCATCAGGGTTGATATCGGTATTTGACGCATCAGTGGTGGGCAGCGTGATGTCGTCAGCACTGGCAACCTCACGGTCAGGGTTAGATATCCCATTTGAAACATCATTAGCTGCTGTTTGGCTACTGACACTGTCGCTCACCTCAATTGGACGCGACATCACTTCGGCAATCTCAGCAGCGCTTTGGTTGGCACCTACGGGAGTATTGATGCCGAGTGTGTCTAAATTGGTCGGTGCGGGTAGGTTAGCCGCGTCCAAGCTGGTATCGAGACCAAGCGGCGGCTGATGACTCTCTAGTGTGGCGACTGGCTCATCAAAACCAGCATCATTCAAGGTGTTAGCTTGTGCCAGCTCACGCTCAATTTGCTCAGGGGTCATCATCTGATAACCTTGCTGCTGTACCTGCTTGGCCTGCTGCTGCAAGGTGGTTTGATTGCCATCCGCACTGTTATTGCTATTACCGTTCTTATTGCTGCTATTGACATTAACATTGGTGACGGGTTGTTTTGGACGCTTGTTTTTGGGCGGGATACCAAGCGTTTGTTCAGCATAGTCGTCTAAGACAGACTGCTCAATGATGTTCTGCTCTACTGCTTTTTTAAGGTGCAGCGCATCTAACGCCGCATTCAACTGCTCGTCGCTGTCTTTACGACTGGTAGCACTGGCACTGTCTACAGCATTATTGGTTTCTGCAGCCAACGCAGGCAAGGCCCCAAATCCGACTAGGCTACTGGCAAGCGCCCTAAACAAAGTGGTACGCACGAATGAACGACTGCAGCGATTGCCGACTGGCTTTGATAACTGACGACTCATGGTGGCTGACTTCCTATCATTTCAAGCGGCGGGACAATCATGACGACAGCTGACGTCAGTATTTACCGGTGGATATATTTGTGGCGCTGAGCAATCATAGCAGCTCATGCGATTGACTGGTTATAACGGCGCACTCTCTTAGCAGGGTTTTGTCTGCTATTGGCGACCTCTATATTATTGTGCAGATTATGATACTGATGCACAAAATTTACAAATCATAACTGAGTTAATTTTCAAATCATAGCACCTGACGCATGTATTTGCGCCAAAGCCTTGCTATTATACGGCGTAACGGTGACAAAACCCATGTTACACTTAGATAAGTTTTTGATTATATTAATAATAATATCCGCGTGAAACACAGTGTACCCTGCAACCCCAGCAGGTGCAAACGTATATTGCTTTGTAGGAGCCCTCATGGCCAGTCAGTTTCAGTTGTTCAAACATCGCCGTTTTAGCGCCATGTTTTTTACCCAGTTTTTGGGTGCGTTTAATGACAATGTGTTTAAGCAAGCCTTGATATTGGTACTGACCTATACCGCCGCCAGCCAACTTGGAGTGGCCGTCAGTATTCTTAACAACTTAGCAGCCATGCTGTTTATTTTGCCTTATTTTTTGTTTTCGGCATTGGCAGGTCAATTGGCAGATAAATATGAAAAATCCAAGTTGACTCGATTTATCAAGCTGCTTGAGCTGGTCATTATGCTGATTGCAGCGGTCGGTTTTGTGTTTGAGTGGTATCCACTGCTTTTTGTGGCGCTGTTTTTGATGGGCACGCATTCGACTTTTTTTGGCCCGATCAAATACGCGTATTTGCCGCAGGCCATGCAAGATGATGAGTTGGTCGGCGCAAACGGATTGTTCCAGATGGGCACCTCGCTGGCAATTTTGCTGGGTATGATCATCGCAGGCGTGCTCACGCAGTTGCCCCAGTCGCTATATTGGGTCAGCGCCACGGTGGTGATTGTGGCGATTTTGGGTTATTTGACGGCGCGTTTTATTCCTATGACGCCTGCGATGCAGCCTGAGCTGAAGGTCAACTGGAATATTTTTACCACCAGTATGGCGACGATTCGCTATTTATATTCTTTGCCATTTTTGTTTTTTGTGATTTTGGGCAACAGCTGGTTTTGGTTCTATGGCGCAACCTTTTTGACCCAGACGCCAGAGTTTAGCAAAGTCATCTTGCACGGTGATGAGTCGGTGGTCATTTTTCTTTTGACCCTATTTTCGGTTGGGGTCTCTATCGGTTCGCTACTGTGTAAATCTTTTACCAAAAATCAAGTCAGCTTGCGCCTTTTGCCTTTTGGTATTGCAGGCCTGAGTATTTTTGCCATCGATTTGTATTTTTCTTTATCAAGCTTGAGTATTGATGCTGCAGCGCTGTTTGGCATTACTGATTTGTTTAGCGTGGCGGGCAGCTGGCGGGTATTTGCTGACTTATTCTTTTTGGGTTTTAGTGGCGGCTTATATATCGTGCCGCTGTATGCGTCGATGCAGGCTTATGCGCCAAAAAGCCACCGCGCACGTATCGTGGGCGCGAACAATATCTTTAATGCCATCTTTATGGTCAGCTCAGCGATTTTTGCGATCGTACTGCTAAATACCCTTGGTCTGTCATTGCCGCAGCTGTTTTTGGTCACGGGCGTGCTGAACATTGTCTTTGGTCTGTTTTTGTATAAAAAACTCAATCAGCACATTAAAAATGCCGTGATTCAGACCAATGAAGATGCGCCTACGGTTTAACGCTGTCATTGGTCAGTCAAACGAGCAATAAAGACGACAGTAAATAGAATTGATACGCAGGCGACCAAGATTGTTTGTTATTATCCTCTATACCAATGCGCTCATGGCATTGTAAACTTACGATAAAAGTGGGCTTATCGCCAAATAAGCGTCTCTTTTGATCTCAACTGTTATTTTACAGGAGCTATTTATGGCACTGCGTTCCTTATCCCGAACTGACCAGTTGCTACTGGGTGTCGATAAAGCGCTGCGGGCAGTCGTACCGCACTCCAACCCAAGCACACGCCCACTGCCTGTCAGCAGTGACAATATTCCTGAACTCAGCATCACTGAAGCGCGCCATGTCGCAGGCTTGATGCGCATCAATCACACAGGTGAGGTGTGCGCGCAAGGGTTATATCACGGGCAGGCATTTACGGCCAAAGATGAGGCGGTCAAGCAGGCCATGCAGCATTCGGCAGAAGAAGAAGTCGATCATCTGGTCTGGTGTGAGACGCGACTGACGGAGCTGGGCAGTCATCCGAGTATCTTTACTCCGTTATGGTATGGTATGTCATTTGGTTTGGGCGCATTGGCAGGGGCCATCTCTAACGATTTTAGCTTGGGCTTTGTTGCCGAAACTGAAGCGCAGGTCAGCGAGCATTTGCAAGACCATATCGGTCAGTTGCCACCGCAAGATATTCGCTCTAAAGAAATATTGGCACAGATGGATATTGAGGAGCTGCATCATCGTGAGCTGGCGTTAGAAAATGGCGGCGCAGCCTTATCCGCACCTGTACGCCACACCATGCGCTGGATGGCAAATCGTATGAAAGCCACGGCTTATCATCTGTAACGTTAGCTAAGGTTTTGTCATGTGCAAGGAGGTACTGGCACAACCGCCTAGGCTATCAAAGTGAGGTGGTTAACAATCCTACTATTGAGAGGGTTTGTCCGAATTTGCTAGGGTATGAAAAATTTGCGCCCTTTTTTGATCGCTTTTTCATCAACAGCTGATATATTAATATATTCTGTCGTATGCGCTGACGCTATATTAACACGACAGGTAACTAAGGTAAGGACTGCTATGAATGCTAAGACCCAAACGATAACAAACATCCCTGCTTCGACCTCACGTCCTATGGCGGCGTTGACCGCATTAGCCACTGCGTGCGCGATGCTCTTGTCTGTCTCCGCGACCGCCGCACCTACGACTGGCGCAACCAATGTTCCAAGCGCTATCGATTCGAGCAAGCGCGTGGTTCGCCTTTCCTCAGGTTCTCAACCAGCAGCAAATGCTCAAGCCGCGCCACCTATTTTGCGCCCTGTTGGCACAGACAATGATAACGCCACCACCCGTGTCTATCAAAACGCACCGATCAGTAGCACTGGTATCGATGTCAGTCAACTGTCTCGCATTCCTACGCCGCAAGTACGCATCTCTGATATCAGCTTTGTCCCCACTGTTTTAATTCCACAAAAACAAGGGCTGGGCACAGATAAAATTGATGTCAGCTTACTCGATGACTTTATCACAAAAGCCTCACCAAACGCGCGTCACTACCCACCCAATTTCCCCAACCGCTCACAGCGCTACTACACGCGTGAAAAAGTCAAAGCCATGTCAGAATGGATCGAGCCATATGCGAGCGCGCCGAACGCCTCTTACGATGTGTTATTGCGTGCCGCTAAACTGAATGGTATGGGGCGCAACTTAGACTTAGGCTCAGATTTTGCAGTACGTGCAGGCACGTATATTGACCGCGCCATCAAGCTCAAATCGGATAGTGCTGAAGCCAACTTCTTGTATGGCATGATGCTGTCAGAAGGTGGTGGTTTTAAAGAAGGTAAAAAATACCTAGATCGCGCGGTAAATCTGGGCTATACAGAAGCTGAGCAAAGCTTGGCACAGTCGGACCTGCTGAGCGATCGCCGCTCTCAAGCATTAGATCGCCTGCGCCGCCTTGAGCAGCGCGAGCCTAATAATGGCATCATTCGTGAGCAAATCAGAATGGTTGAAAACGGTGAATATTACATTTGGGACATTCCAGCCCCAAGCATCAGTATCAAGCCTAGCAACTGATTGACCACAAGCAGATGACGGTTGCTGCCTTGCCAGCAACTGATCAATAACGCAGTCGCCTGATATTGATAGGTTATCAATCATCAAGCGACTGCGTTTTTTTGTCGCGATAGATCGCGTTGCGGCATTACACTGTCAGATAAACGGTACGGCAGGCTAGTACGTACCTATCTATCTATAGCCATACATCATTCGCAATAGCAACATCTCAGTCACCGACGGCGCACGCTTATACTGTTTGTACGCGTTAACCATGACCCAATCAGAGGGCCTATCATGACACCTATCAGCCTTGTCGCTTCGATGACAGCGCCTGCCAAAAACACGTCCTATTTATGGCCCAGCGTCGTTATGCTCAGCGCAGCTATAGCCGTACTGCCTGCGTGCAGTGTGGTTTCTGTCAGTAAGCAGGCGTCCGCCAAAACCATCTCCGCCCAGCGCGGTAATATCGTTACTGAGAACAAGTTGAGCAGCGATACTGCCTCCACCTTACGCTCTGCAGGCTTGAATGAGCAGGCCTGTTTTCAGCAGTTTGATTTGTGTTTGGATCAATTAACCGACAGTATGCTCAACCAACACTATCGACCTGAACTGGCAATTTTCTCCGAATTGCACTACGCCAAAGCACGCCAACTTGCAAAATCCTCTGCGTGCCGCGATGCTCTTGCTCGTCCACCTTTAGACCCTTATTATGCCAATGCCGACCCCACCGCTGAACAAGCTGCTGAGCAAAAACAAGCGGCCAGTCGCTGCTTATTGGACTATCAAGCGCGGTTGTTTGATGCGGTCAAATACAGCTATACCTATTTGTTCTATGACAGCTTGGCGCATGACTTTGAAGGTGCCAAAAAACACAGCAGTCGCTTTGCGCCGCCAAACCGTATTCCCAGCGACTTGGATATCCAAACACAAGACATTTATAACGCTGCCAGCAATGACATCATCACTCAACTGTATACCACAACGGGTAGTGCTTATAAGTTGATGGGTGATACCAAAGTGCGTTATCTGCCCATCGCCGATCAGTTAGAAGACAGCCGTGCAGCATCAGTGGCGAACCATGCCCCCATGCGCGGCGCAGCCACTGATCAAGTGCAGGTGATGCAAACCCAAATTGGCAATTATCATCTAAATACCTATCTGCCCAACGAAAACAATTATTTGCAAAATGCGCACAAACAAACCTCAGCCTTAGCAGATCTGGTATCAACGTATGAGATACGCCTATCTGGACTTAACTCTATCAGCAAACGCCCTGGGCTAGGCATCAGTCTGGTGGCCTCATTGGACGATCGCTATACCACCACCATCAAGCAACTGCTGGTATCGTCTCTCTCAGGCAGACTGTCACAAAACGATAGTGATGAGGAACGTGACCCTCACACCGATGATCCCAGCGCGCGTATCTATCCCACAGGGCATTTACTCATGACAGGCCTTATTCAGCCTACAGGCTCCAGCGTGCTTGACGTACTGAGCAGTAATCAGTTAGACGTGCATTTATATAACCCGTATCGCAGCGAGGGCGTTACTATTTTGGGCGATGAGTACCCACTGGCAGCCAATTTTTCAGCGGGCTATGGACTGTGGCTGTCTGAAAACCAATTGGACGGTGTCGGCTATCTGAACTTGCTGGCACATAAAGAAGAAGCCAGCCTGCCTAAGCTGTTTATGCTAGAGCCTTATGATCCCAACAAGCGCGTGATCATCATGATTCATGGCTTGGCATCCAGCCCTACCACATGGGTCAACCTCACCAACGACATCTTTAATGATGACAAATTGCGTGATAATTACCAAGTGTGGCAGATTTTTTATCCCACCAACTTACCTATTTTAGAAAACCGCTATCAGATCCAAAAATTGATCGAAACCACCTATCAACAGACTGACCCCAGCGGCCAAAATCGTGCCAGCCAGCACAGCGTCATTATCAGTCACAGTATGGGTGCGGTCATTGCGCGCATGATGCTTTCAGATAACGACTTGCGTCAAAACCTTGACCAGTTAGATGACAACAGCATCATCGCCAGCAACAGCAAACGTCAAATCGACACCATGCTCAGAGCCGCTTTTGACAACGAGGATTTGCGTCAGCGCTTCACACTACAACCCCTACCACAGGTGGATACCGCCGTATTTTTGTCCGCGCCGTTTCGAGGTACTGACTACGCCGATCGCTGGTTTACCCGTGCCATCCGCCGCATCATTTATCTGCCGATCAGTGTCATCAAAACCGTCACTGACAACCTAACCACCATCGCCACCGAAGGTGAGCTGGCAGACAATCCACTGGGCGCATTGTACCTTCAAAACGGGGCCAGCCAGCTCAGTGACAAGTCCTCTTTTATCAAGTTGACTCGCGACATTCAAATCGATAAGCACATCACCTACCACACCATCATTGCCAGCAATGACGAGGACATCACGCAAGGCTTGGCGCAAATGCAGCCAAGTGGCGCAAAAATCGATCTCTCAAAAGCCCTGCCTAAAGCCAATGCGGTTAACGAAAACCAAAATGCCAGTAGCACGCCAGCGTCATCAGCAAACGAGCGTGATCCGCTGATCGCCTCGGTAATGGTGAATAAAGGCATCAATAGTTCTCTCACCGCACGCTTATCCGATGGCATTGTGCCGTATCGCAGTGCCCATTTGGATGGCGCAGCTTCTGAGACTGTCATCAGCGGCGGCCACAGCATTCAAGAGAACCCACAAACCGTACTCAACCTACGACGTATTTTGCATCAACAATTGGAGCAATAAGTATCGCAAAGATACCTATGGCGATAAGCCGTATAACGATTATTGATGGTTATCGCCGCCTAATTGTATAAGCATTGTAAACAATGAAATGGCAATTTGGCATAAAAAAAACACTGTTCTTATTATTTATATTCATAATATATTAATAATCATAATGTTAGCCAAATTGTCTGAAATATTTACCGACCTTACCCAAATATTTCGCAATGCATCGCTTTGCGACCATCCTCACACACAGCTTGCGTGCGTGTTTAGGGAAGCGCATAATGTCTTGACGTTACATTTTTGTCATTTTTATACACTAAAAAGGTTTATTACTGTCAATTTATACGGATATAAATGACTCACATCACTTAAATAGTGTGTCGCCTTGCAATATTGGGTCTTAGGGTATTGCTTGCATCTCAGCACTTGGCTATTGCCCGTACTACTTGTCCTTTTGGTCTGGGACAATTACTTGAGCGTATCATGGACGCTAGCGCCCAATCGGCTAACAGATAAGGGTAACCATTTATGTTTGCTACGTTTATGATCGATCAAATGGATGCGCTGCTATTGGCACGTATCCAATTCGCTTTTGTTGTCTCCTTTCATATCGTCTTCCCCGCTTTTTCTATTGGACTTGCCAGCTGGCTGGCCGTGCTTGAGTTTCGTTGGTTAAAGACAGGTAATCCTGTTTTTGCTGAAGTCTACAAACACTGGGTAAAAATATTTGCTGTGGTCTTTGGCATGGGCGTGGTCTCAGGGGTGGTGATGTCTTACCAATTCGGAACCAACTGGGCTGTATTCTCCGACAAAGCCGGTAACGTTTTAGGCCCACTCCTCGCCTATGAAGTATTGACCGCCTTTTTCCTCGAAGCTTCCTTTTTGGGCATCATGCTCTTTGGGTGGGGCCGTGTCAGTAAACGCATGCACTTTATCGCCACTGCCACTGTCGCTATTGGCACACTGATATCAGCGACTTGGATTTTGTCAGCCAACAGCTTTATGCAGACACCGCAAGGCTTTATGATCGGTGCAGACGGCCTGCTTTACCCCACCAGCTGGTTTGAGATTATCTTCAACCCCTCATTCCCCTACCGTTTAGCCCATATGGTGACCGCAGCATTTTTAACCACTGCGTTTGTGGTCGGTGGTATCGGTGCGTATTATTTGCAATCCAAAAAACACGTTGAGCACAAAAAACATGGTCAAGTGATGCTCGGCATGGCAATGATTATGGCCATTTTTGTGGCACCAGCGCAGGCCTTGATTGGCGATGAGCATGGGCTCAACACCCTTGAGCATCAGCCTGCCAAAGTGGCAGCGATGGAGGGTATTTGGGAAGATGAGCGCGGCGCGGCTTTGCGTCTGTTTGCGATTCCCGATCAAGAAACGCAGTCTAACAAATACGAAGTCAAGATCCCTTACGTCTCAGGTTTGATTTTAACCCACTCGTTAGATGGTGAGATTAAAGGACTCAAGAACTGGGCGCCTGAAGACCAACCACCTGTTATCATTGTGTTTTGGGCATTTCGTATCATGGTTGCCATTGGTATGCTAATGGTGCTGGTCGGTCTGTTTAGTGCCTTCAAATATTTCAAAAAACAACACTTCAATCCTGACAGCAAGCTATTTCACCGAGCGTGGATGATGATGACACCACTTGGCTTTATCGCGCTCCTTTCAGGTTGGTTTGTCACCGAGACTGGTCGCCAGCCATGGACTGTATATGGCGTTATCCGTACCGCTGAGAGCATGTCACCACTTGCCGCACAACAAGTGGCCACCACATTGATCGGCTTTATCGTTGTGTATACCTTTGTCTTTGGTGCAGGCAGCTTTTATATCCTGCGCTTGATTGGTCAAGGGCCAAAACCATACGCAGATCCTGCAGAAGATAATTTCTACGAGCATTCAGTAACTGAAGGTCAAGGTCGTACGCTCAGCGGCGATAATGATCCTGAAAGTAACACCACTGAACCGAACGCCGATACACCTGCAAATGATGTCGATGATGGAGGGCTACGCTAATGTTTAACTTCGGTGATGTATTAGATTTACCTCTCATTTGGGGCGGACTTATTGCGCTTGCGGTCTTTATCTATGTACTGCTAGATGGCTTTGATTTGGGCTGTGGTATTTTGTTTCCCTTTGCAGGTTCGGACAAAAACCGTAGCCGCATTATGAACTCCATCGCGCCGTTTTGGGACGGTAACGAGACGTGGCTGGTATTGGGTGGTGGCGGTTTGTTTGCTGCCTTCCCAGTAGCCTATGGCATTATTATGACAGGGCTATATTTGCCTGTGTTTTTGATGTTGGTTGGTCTGATTTTGCGCGGCGTGGCTTTTGAATTTCGTTTTAAAGAACACGACCACCGCTATATCTGGGACACGTTGTTTTTTGTCGGCTCGCTGATGGCTGCCTTTTTCCAAGGGGTGATGCTCGGCTCGCTGGTTCACGGTCTTGATGCGAGCAACCGCTTGTATACGGGCGGGCCTTTTGATTGGTTTACACCATTTTCGATGGTCAGTGGTATCGCGGTCATCATTGGTTATGGATTGCTCGGCTCGACATGGCTGATTCTAAAAACCGAACATAAATTACAGGTATGGGCTAGAAAAGTATCTGGGTGGTTACTCTCAGCACTGGTGGGCGCGATGGTGGTGGTCACTATCTTTATGTATTTCTCAGATATCGACGCACTTGAGAACTGGTTCACGCTCGCACGTCTGCCTTACTTGGCACCCATGCCGATTATTGCTCTTATACTGTTTTTTATCATGCGCAAGGATCTCAAGACAGAACGCGAATACCGTCCATTTTTATTGACGGTGGCGTTATTCTTGATGGGTTACATTGGTGTATGTGTCGCGATGTTCCCTTATATCGTGCCTTATCAGATGACGCTACATGAAGCCGCGGCTGCCGATACCTCGCTATCCTTTATGCTGGTTGGTGCGGTGATTATGTTACCGATTATCTTAAGTTATACCGCTTATGCTTATTATGTTTTTAAAGGCAAAACAGACCACGAGCATATGTATTGATCAGAATATATTAATATTTTCCCAAGTGCAGTCGTCATCAACGCTGATGGCGTCTGCAGCACATTTATCAGACAAGAGGTTTGTATGAAAAATTTGAGTAAAAAACAAAGCCAATGGGCTTGGTTTATTGGCTTGTATGTCGCAGGGTTTTTAACCATTTTTACGATTGCACAGCTTATCAAACTCGCTATGGGCGTCTAAGTACAGCGCTCATATCCATCAAGCCCTAACCGTCAAACCACAGTGCGCATAAAAACGCCGTAGGGACAACGAGAAATATCGTTGCCCCTACGGCGTTTTTGGTGTTATAACTCAGGCTATTTGCCGCTGTGTTCACCTGCTCCTTTTTTAGCGATAAAGTCATTGACCTGCTCTAGACGCTCAGGCGTACCGACATCGATCCAGTTATCGCTCATTACCTCAGCAGTCACCTGAAACTTGAGCATTGCTTGTTTGAGTAACGGCGCAAGCGGCGCAGGCTGACCTGCGGCCAACCCATCGACCAAGCGCGGCGATACCACGCTGATGCCTGCAAAGGTATATTTGTCTGCGTCAGCAATAGGCTGCTCACTGGCCAAACCGTTGTTAATGGCAAAATCGCCACCGCTGTTGTGCTCAGGGTTGTCAATCAGTATCAAATGCGCCTGCTGATCAGTGCTCAGCGTATAGCCTGTTAAGCGTGCAAAATCAAACGTCGTCCAGACATCAGAGTTGACCAAAACAAACGGCTCATCTCGCAGTTTACCTGTTTGCAGCGCCTGAAAAATACCGCCTGCTGTTTCTAATGGCTCATCATCCTCCACAGACCAATGCAAACGCACACCATACTGCTCACCATCGCCAAGCGCGTCCATCAGCTTGTCCGCAAGCCACGAGGCATTGATGGTAATGTCGGTAATACCAGCGGCTTTGAGCGCCTTGATATGCCAAACGATCAGCGGCTGACCGCCCACTTCGACCAAAGGCTTGGGCGTATCTAGTGTTAGCGGACGCAAGCGTGTGCCCTTGCCTGCAGCCAAAATCATGGCTTGTGTAATCGTCGATCTAGACATGCTTACTCCTGTCTTTATTATTTATATCATTAATTTGGTTGAGCATCATCTACGCTGAAGGAAACTTGTCTTTGTATGCAGGCATGACTGTGTCGTGTAGCCATTGATTGAAAGGTAGGATAGCACGCTTTATCGCGTCATCACCTTGCTCCGCCAGCCAATTTAACTCGGTGATTAAATCACGCATGACTTTTGGAATGTCAGCCAGATAGCGATCTTTGCCATCGCGCTCAGATAATCTGATAAAAATACCCAGCACTTTTAAGTGGCGCTGCACGCCCATGACATTCACATCGTTTTCAAGCTGAACCCTATTGTCTGCTGTGGTAAGCGAGTGCTGCTGTTGCAGCTGCCAAAAATCATGTATCCATGCAGATATTTGCGATTCTGGCCATTCAACATAAGCATCGCGTACCAGTGATACCAAGTCATAGGTATACGCGCCAATTACGGCGTCTTGAAAATCAATCACCCCTAAGCGCGAGGGGTTGGCCTGATCCTGCATCAAGTTACGGCTGTGATAATCACGATGAACGATCACTTGTGGTTGTTGCAAAATCTCATTCACCAACGCCGATTTTAAGTCTTCCCATACGGCGTCATTTAAATTCACGCCAATATAAGGGACAAACCACTCGCTAAACAGATCCATTTCACGATCCAATAACGCTTTATCATAGAGTGGTAATGGATAAGGCGCTTGTACGGGCAGTTGCTGCAAGGCGATTAGGGTATCTAGCGCCATTTGATAATGGTCATCCACAGTTTCAAGCGGCACCTCAACCAACAAGTGCGCAAACTCAACCGAGCCAAAATCTTGTAATACCAAAAAGCCTTTACTCACCTCTTGTGCGATGATGGTAGGTACATTGACGGCAGGCAGCATCAGTTTGGCGACATGAATGAACTGACGCATAGCATCTTGCTCATCTGCAGAATCCATGACAATATAGCGGGCATCTGGCGCGTCGTTCAGTTGAATACGGTGATAACGGCGAGCACTGGCATCACCCGGTAAGCTCTCCAGCACAAAGTCCTGCTCAGCAAAAATCTGCTGGAGCCACTGCGTCAGCTGCTGCTGGCGAGTCTCAGGAGCATGGAGAACTGTACTATCATGATCAAAAATGGGTTGGGCATTGTCATTCATAAACTGTCACTCACAAAGGGCATCGCAGGTTGACCATCGTTTGCCTGTCACCACAGCAGTGACAAGCCCTTACATATAAAGATAAGCCATCACTGACTAAAACAGTGATAACTCAGAAGAATACTTGCTAAAATGATGAGCGGCAAATCAAACTGCGCCGCCAATCAAAAACGCTATTATGCAAAAACGGCGTAGTAGCGCCATAAAATCTGCCGAACAGTGTAGCTGATTTGCTTTTTTTTGACTATGATAAGTCGTCAAAACAAACATGACAATCCTCATTAATCATCACAAACGGCGCTGGCAGCGATGCTATTACACGACTGATAACAGTCATCGGATCTGACAATCTGTGCCTGCTTTGGGTTATTAATGATATATTAGACCGTATTCACGATATTGTTGGTCAATGCCACAGGCAGTTCTCATACTGCCACAATGCTTTACGTTTATGTGCCTTATCTGCGGTGATGTATGGTGTCTTATACCCGCCGCACTCGAATCGGCTCTGCAATCATAGGTGTGCCCTTGTTATATTCTCCGCTTTACCAAAGCATTCGTTTGATTTTATTTGGTGCTTTAGGCCTGACTGTGAGCGCTGCTGGTGCCGCCGTCAACCCGCCAGCGCCCAAACTGACCATCAGCGAGCACACCGTTATTACACGCAGCCACTCAAGCGATGCCGCTCCAAGCAGTGTGCCGACACAAATGCCAGCCATCAACAGTGAGGGCAAGGAGACACTTGCAGCCACCCAAACGCTGGAGGCAGCAAATGCCCTACCTGATGCCTCTGTCTCGACGACGTCTACACGCGAGTCACCTACCCAAAGTATGAACAAGGGCGGCATAGACACTAGCGATTTTGTTGCTGACGCGCCGCCTGCCGATGAGGTGGTTGCGGCAGACGCTGGCGATGATACAACGGTCACACCAAACCAAACAGCGACCCAGCAAAAAACATACCTCAAAGCACCATCAAGAGCACAGCAAAACATAGCCACCGATCCTGCACTGGATAATAGCGAGCTTGATGTCAGTGACGAGAGTATTCAAGAGAGTTTGCAGCGCTTGGCTGAGTTTTATGAGCTGCGTCCCAAATCAAATGACGCCGAAAACAGCGGAATGTCAGCACAGGACAGCCACACAGCTACTCACGATCAAGGTGAGCCAACGCCCGCCCCAGCAGACGATATTAAGACACCAAACCTTGCCGAGCCGCAAACTATTGAGCAGTTGGGCACCAACCTAAACCCATTTTCTAATACCGTCGATAGCGCTCAGCGCTGCGAAGGACAATGGGTCTATCCAAAGCCCAATCCCAACTATCAGCGCGCCCTCAATGAGGCCAACCCTCAAGGTGCCACTGATGTCAGCGCAGTACCCAACAATCAGGCACCTTTATTTACAGAGTCTGACTATGGTTATTATGACAACGTCGACTATGCCGAGCTGTCGGGCAATGTGGTGATTAACCAAGGCACACAGCAGATTGAAGCGGATAACATCGTTATCGATCTGAGTAATGGCGTGGCAGGGGCGCAAGGCAAAGTCAGATTCACCGAGCAGGCAATGAGCAATACCGCCACCCAATCCTCAGACCAGTCTTCAGATGGTAGCCGCCTATCACTTACTGATCGCTCAGCTCAAGGAGGATTGATTGGGGTGGCAGACAGCTTGGCCTACAGTACCCAAAACGGCCAGACCACCGCTTACGGTGTGGCCTTTACCAGCGTGCCCCTACAATCTCACGGCTATGCCAAACGCCTCAACCGTCCCAATGAGAGTCAGTACGAATTAGATGAAGTCATGTTCAGTACCTGCCCGCCGACCAATCGCAAATGGCAACTTGAAGCCAAAAGTATCGATTTAGACACTGATACTGGTCGCGGCGAAGCCCGTGATACCACCTTTCGTATCGCTGATATTCCCGTGTTTTATTTGCCCTACTTCAACTTCCCGATTGACGATCGGCGCAGCTCTGGCTTTTTATTGCCCAGCGCCAGTGTCGGCAGTGAAAGCGGTCTTGAGGTTAATGTCCCTTACTACTTCAACCTTGCACCCAACTATGATGCCACGCTAAACACCCGCGTTTATAGCAACCGCAACCCCATGCTGTCAGGCGAGTTTCGCTATCTGGACGAACAATACGGCGAAGGAGTATTTAATGGCTCGTACTTGCCTAACGATAGAGAATATGATGGCAAAGATCGCAGCAGCTTTTTTTATGATCATTATTGGTCATCAAGTAGCATTCCTCGCTTGAGCGGTGACGCCAAATACAGCTATGTATCCGACGCTGACTATATCAATGACTTTGACACCTTGGGGCTATCGGACAACACACTCAACTTACCCAGACGCGCGCGTCTGAATTATTACAATGACTATGTCAATGGCGAACTGAAAATTGAAACCTTTCAAACCCTGCAAGCCTTTACCGACAGTCAAATGGTGTTAGAAGACAAGGACAAGCCGTACTCTCGTTTGCCGCAATTAGAGCTGAACTATCGCTTGCCGTGGTTTGAGCGTTTTGATGTCAATGGTGTACACGACTCAGCTTACTTTAAAAAGTCCATTGATGACGGCTCTGAAGCGGAAAAAAGCGGTGTCCGTATTTATGATAAAATCAGTGCCACCTACCCAATGGAAAATGCATGGGGCTATGTCAAACCAAAGCTCAGCTTACAGCATTTGTATACCTCATACGACCAAGACAGCCTAGAGGACAATAACCTAAATGATAGAGACGGTAGCCGCTCAGTATTTGTACCACAAGCAAGTATTGATGCAGGATTACATTTTTATCAAGCAGGCTCACCCTTTGGGACATTTGATGACTCGCTCGGTGGTTATCAGCTGCTCAGCCCACGTCTAAAATACACTTACTCACCATATGAAAATCAAAACGACATTCCTAACTTTAATACCCGTATCGCCTCAATCAACTATGAGCAGCTGTTTTCTGACAGTTGGTTTTTGGGGCACGATCGCTTGCAGGATTTGCATGCCTTGACCCCTGGCGTTAACTATCGTTACATCGATGCAACGGGCGTGACACGTTTTGATGGTAGCATTGCAGAGCAATTTTATTTTGATGATGGTCGTGTCACTTTAGAAGACCAGCAGCCTGTTTTTAACGCCTCATCATCAGGTATGGTTTGGGATGCAAGCACACAGCCTTATAACAATGTTTGGGTGGATGTGAGCGGTGCGTTGACCACCAGTTACGATCTCAACTATGTGACCACAGAACTGCGTTATCAGCCATCCATGAACAGCTTGTTCAACCTTGGCTATGTCAAACGCCAACGTGATGACAATACCAATCAGCTGCCATTATCCGCCTTTACTGCCTCAGCTGTGTTTCCAGTCAATGACAACTGGCGCATATTGGCACAAGGCCAGTACGATCATCGCCGTAACAAAGTACTCGACTCACTCGTCGGTATTGACTACGAAGATTGCTGCTTTGGCTTCGCTGTTTATGGCCGCCGTTATTACAATGACTTGAACATCAAAGACAAACCAACACAAGCCGTTATGGCAGAGATCAGACTGAACGGACTTGGCAGCAGTAGTAGCCGCTTAACGCGCTTATTATCTGACAAAATACTGGGATTTGAGCCGGTACAAACTGCTTGGAAAGACTAACGTATTGGCAAGTGGTTATAGAACGCGATAGACTTACGCAAAATTATAGGCAAATTTATCTTGTTTTTGACCGCAGGTATAGCAAATAGCTTACCTGCAGTACTGACAGAGCAGATAAAAATGACCAACTACCATCCGATGCGATGATATTGATGAGGAGCATCATGAGATTTTTTTCTTTACGTCAGACCAGCCGTGCTGTGTTGTTTTCGATGAGTACCAGCACTGCGCTGTTGCTTGGCGTGCAAGCGCAGGCAGCAACCACACCAAACACAGATGCTGCCAACCAAAGCACTGCTACTCGCAGTGCGCCTGCGGCTAACAGTGACGGCATCATCGCACTGGTCAATGATAACGTGATCTTAAAAAGTGACCTCATTAACGCGATTGAGCAGACGCGTGCACGGGCACAAGCCGCTGGTGAGCCTATTGCTAACTCAGCGCAGCTGCAATCAGAGGTACTAAATGCCTTGATATTGCGCGAGCTACAGCTGTCACTGGTCAATCGTGTCGGTCTGCGTCCAGATGAAGCTGCTATCAACCAGCGCTTGGCTCAAATTGCCCAAGCAGAAGGCCTGCCAAGCCTAAGTGCCCTTCAGCAGTATATGGATAACGCGCAGCCCGGCAGCTACGCAGGACTACGCGCAAAACTGATAGAAGACGCGGCCATTCAATCTTTGCAGCAACGCCAAGTCGGCAATCGTGTGCGCATCAGTGAGCAGGATATCGATGCGTTCTTGTCCTCACCTGAAGCCAAGCGCCTTAATCAAAGCGAATATCAAACCATCCACGTACGCGTCCCTTATATCGATGATTATAGCCGTCTGTCACAATCGCAGCGTGATGATGCGCTGGCGGTGGCAGAACGTCTGCGTACCCGCTTACAAGCGCCAAACGTCGATGTGGCAGCTGCCATTGCCCAGACGCAGGACAATTATGCTTTGCCCATTCAAGGTGGTGACATGGGCTTTCACAAAGCCGCCAATCTCCCTACAGAACTATCAAGCGAGATCACCAAGCTTGACGTTGGCGAGGTCAGCCAGCCGCTAGTAACGCCTGAAGGTATTGATATTATCAAGCTTGCAGATAGAAAAGACAGCGGCGATATGGTAATCCCGCAATGGCACACGAGTCATATTTTGGTTAAAGTCGATGACTTACAAACCGATGCGCTTGCCGAGCAAAAAATCAATGACTTGTACGAGCAGTTGCGTCAGGGCGCAGATTTTGAAGCGCTTGCAGCGACCTATTCTGATGATCCTGGGTCTGCAGGACGTGGCGGCGACTTGGAATGGGTCAGTGAAGGCGATATGATTCCGTCTTTTGAACAAATGATGAAACGTACACCAGTTGGTGACTATTCTGCACCTTTTAAAACTCAGTTTGGCTGGCATATCCTCAAAGTTGAAGATACCCGTCAACAAGACGTGAGCGAACAATACCGACGTAATATGGCACGTCAAACATTGTACCAACGCTTAGCACCGCAAGCCAAGGAAGACTGGCTACAAGAGCTGCGTTCAGGTGCTTATATTCAAGTGTTAAACTAAGATACGCTAGGGCGTGTCCCTAATCTCAAAAAAATAATTTTATATGTTAATAAAAAAGGTATGTGCTGATGCACATGCCTTTTTTTACTGAATTTTTTTGGACATGCTTATTAAAAAATAAAGATTGATGGGCTGGGAATACACTGCTTGGCACTATCTGCCAGCGCTTATGGTTTGTCAATGCACTGCCAGTAATCACGAGACAAGAAAAAACCCGAACCTAGGGCGATTGGTTCGGGTTTCGGGTGTCATATTATTATTATTATCTCTTCCATGGCGACTTATCCTAAGTCATAAACAGTAACGTATAAGACAGCGGGCTGACCTGTACTTGTTTTGCTACTGCCTCAACACTGCATCCTTGCCTATCCTTGTGTTGATGGTTGTATTGTATGCCGATCTAGCATAGACCACTAGCCGCCAAAAGCGCTATTTGATGTACGCTTATGCTTACACGCATTCTTTTTTCAAAGCAGCGTCAGCATGATCTTGTGAGACTTTATAACCTTCTTTTTTGCCCTCTTTTATCTTGTTTTCGGTCTCTTCAATATCTTCCGGTTCAGCACTAGGCGCATTTTTTTCTTGTTCCTTCGCTTCCTCTGGCTCATATTGTAGCGTCGTCATCACAGGAAAGTGGTCAGAGCCGATAGAGGGCATACGCTTGATATCAACCACAGTAAAACAGGCGCTATGAAAGATATGATCAAGTGCCCAGCGCAAAAAAGGATAGTCGGCATGAAAGGTATTGATAAAATGACGCCCAATCCTCGGGTCTAATAGTCCTGAAATCCGTTGAAAACGGCGCGTGGTTTGAGACCATGCCACATCATTCAAGTCGCCTGCCAAAATCGCTGTCTGATTTTTCTCCTTGATATGGCGACCGACCATCAGCAGCTCAGCGTCACGCGTGGTTGACTTGTCTGCCTCAGTAGGGCTTGGTGGCATCGGATGCAAGCAATACAACCAAATCACGCGCCCACCTTGCAAGCGCAGCTGCGTATGAATCGAGGGGATGTCATCGATCATCAAATAGTTGACCTGCGGATCAATCAGCTCAAGCTTAGAATACAGATGCATCCCATATAGATTATCCAGCGGAATTTTTACCGTATAAGGATAACTTGGCTCAACCGACTCCAGCGCTGTCTCCCACTTCTTGTCTGACTCTAACGTGATGAGGATATCTGGTTGTTTTTCATTGACCAGATCGACCAGCTTTTGCTTATTTTCATTAGGGGTTAAAACATTGGACACCATCAATTTGAGCTGGTGTACCTCACCTTCTGGCTTATCTTTGGCATGTTTAACTTCCTTTTTCCAGAGTCTGGTGTATGGCAACACCATACGCAGCTGAAAAATGAGCGCAATACTCAGTGCACCGAACAATAAAAGCTGCCATGTCTGCCACTGTGACAAAAAGAACAACATACCCACCCAAGCGACTATGCCCAGTACCAAAATCTGGATACGCGGGAAATCAACCATACGTACCCACCAATGATCGAGCGGTAGCAAGCCCCAAGCAGTGATAAATGCCACAAATCCGGCCAAGGATAGCACGCCATAATAAAGTAAAGAGAAGTCCATAAGGTATGTTGATCCATTATTCAGTGAATGATTTGAGCGAGCATATTGTAGCAACTGTCAGCACAAGCCATATATCCCTGCTTACTTTAGCACTTAGACACCGCGTCGCCTACTGCTTATCATTGATTCTCATACGCTTGTCATCAAAACACTACACTTAGCCTGACCAAGTTCCATCAAGCGCTACCCAGTCATATATATGTCTAGTGCTTAACCGCTTATTCTCATCGACATACTTTTTTGGTATAAACAAAAGTTATCATAGCCATAGCGATTATTGAGCAAATTTTGGCCACTATCGCGCAAAAGCCCTTGCTTTTTATGACTATTCACGGCATTGTTATCTGTCGATATGGTCAAAAACAACTGTAATAAGGATTGAGTTTAATGAGCAACTTGACAGTAGGCTTGGTAGGCTGGCGCGGTATGGTCGGTTCGGTATTGGTAGAACGTATGCGCGAAGAAAATGACTTCGCAGGCATCACCCCTGTATTTTTTTCAACCAGTAACGCAGGCGGCGCAGCACCAAGTTTTGATAACATTACCGCAAGCACACTCAAAGACGCTCATGATATTGATGCGCTCGCAGCATGCGATGTGATTATTACCTGCCAAGGCGGCGACTATACCAAAAAGGTGCACGCACCGCTACGTGCTAGTGGCTGGGAAGGTTACTGGGTTGATGCGGCCAGCACCTTACGCATGGAAGAGAATAGCATCATCGTCTTAGACCCTGTTAACCGCAGTGTCATTGATGATGCGCTAGCTGGTGGCACAAAAGACTTTATCGGCGGTAACTGCACCGTCTCTCTCATGTTAATGGCCATCGGCGAGCTGTTTAATAGAGGCTGGGTTGAATGGGTCAGTGCCATGACCTATCAAGCCGCCAGTGGCTCTGGTGCCAACAACATGCGTGAGCTGATCAATGGTATGGGTGTATTGCGTGATGCGGTACAAGATGAGCTGGCTAATCCTGCAAGCGCCATCCTCGATATTGATAAAAAAATCGCCCACACTCAGCGTTCTGCAGGCTTCCCAGTGCAGTACTTTGGTGTACCACTTGCAGGCAGCTTGATTCCTTATATTGATGCACAGCTAGACAACAAGCAATCAAAAGAAGAATGGAAAGGCGGCGTCGAAACCAATAAAATCCTTGGCAACTCAGCAGAAGATACCATTGCGATTGATGGTATGTGTGTTCGCGTCGGTGCCATGCGTTGCCACGCGCAAGGCTTAACCATTAAGCTCAAAAAAGACATTCCTTTAGAGGACATCGAAGCGGCGCTGAAAAACAGCGGTAATAAGTGGTTGGACGTAGTCGAAGACGACAAAGAAGCGACCATGAACCGTCTAACCCCTGTCGCGGTGACAGGCACGCTAACAGTGGCATTGGGCCGCTTGCGTAAGCTTAACATGGGTCCTGAATATTTGGGGGCGTTCACTGTTGGTGACCAGCTCCTATGGGGCGCAGCAGAACCATTACGTCGTATGCTAAATATCATCCGTGAGCAAAACAGCTAAAAAAACAGCTGGACTGACCACCCAATGTTTCATCATAAAAAAAGACAGCAATGGCTGTCTTTTTTATGGTTTTAATATCATGGCAGAGCTGCAAATCTATCTATTGATATAGCCGTTACGGTTGCTCATAGGCAATCATGATTTCATTGCGACGCATAAATGGTAACGTCCAAGGCGGATTGTAACGAGCCAGCTCAGGCTCACCAGTTGCGATCAGATTTTGCTCTTCCATCCAAGACTGTAACGCCTTAGTTTTCGCAGCGACTTTTTTGCTGCCTGCCAATCCTGAAAATTTAATCACACCATATGTCTGTGCTGGCACTTCCTTAATCGTGATATCTGGATTGTTCGGCTTGGGCAGCGTTTGCATTGTATACTTACTGGGCATGGTAAACTCTACGCGCCATTTACCATCTTCTTGCTGCATACTCACAGGCGCGGTCATCGCAATTTTCTGTGACTCACCCTCATCTTTTTGGTTGTCAGGCTGCATGGTCACAGGTGCGGTCATGCTGATTTTACTGCTGCCACCTGTGGGCACCGTATTGTTACCAAAGATATAATCCGCTAAGATTTTAAAGCCAGCACGGCTGGCACTGTCTTGATCGCCGCTTACCCACGTTTGGGCAACCAATTGCTCATCATAATGGCGTAACTCAAAATCATCCGTTTCTGCCAATAATGTATACTCTGGCTCTTCTGTATCAGCAGCCACAGCTGCTTTTGATATCACCAATAGGCCGCCCAGCAGTAATAAATAACCTGTTTTTTTCATATGATGTCTCCAGTCTTTCAAAGTAGGGTCTGATGATTTTATTTTAATAATCTCACCAGCATGTTGCCTACTCTAGCAACTGGACGCTCGCCCTGTCTGTGTCATTTCGGTAGTGACAACCTTGTCTGACTGTGCAGGCGCGGCAATTGTAGAAGAAGGGCATATCGCCACCCCAATCAATCAGTAGCAATGCTATAATTGGTGTCATTTTCATAGCTCAGATAGCGATTATTTTATGCAGTTTACTCTTCACAAAACCGCCAGTGGCGACACCCGCGCCCGTCGCGGTACCGTTCATCTTAATCATGGTGATGTCCAAACGCCAGCCTTTATGCCTGTCGGTACTTATGGCACAGTCAAAGGCATGCTGCCCCGTGATATCGAAGCCATTGGTGCCGATATCATTTTGGGCAATACCTTTCATCTGTGGTTACGTCCTGGTACCGAAGTGATTGATAAGTTTGGCGGCCTGCATAAATTTATGCATTGGGACAAGCCTATCTTGACGGATTCGGGTGGCTTTCAAGTTTTCAGTCTGGGCGCGATGCGCAAGATTACTGAAGAAGGGGTTAATTTCAAATCCCCCATCGATGGTGCCAAGGTATTTTTATCCCCTGAAAAATCGATGCAAATTCAATATAGCTTGAATTCAGACATCGTCATGCAGTTTGATGAATGTACCCCCTATCCTGCAACGCACGAGGAAGCAAAAAAATCTTTAGAATTATCACTGCGTTGGGGCCAGCGCTGCGTGGATGAGCACAACAGACTGGGCAGTACCAATGCCCTATTTGGGATTATTCAAGGCAGTATGTATCCTGATTTGCGCAAGCAATCTCTTGAAGGTCTGCTAGAAATTGGCTTTGATGGGTACGCAATCGGTGGTCTATCGGTTGGCGAGCCAAAAGATGAGATGATGGATGTGCTCGACTATATCCCAGATGCGATGCCAGCAGACAAGCCGCGCTATTTGATGGGTGTGGGCAAGCCCGAAGACATCGTAGAAGCGGTGCGCCGCGGCGTCGATATGTTTGATTGCGTCATGCCGACCCGTAACGCGCGTAATGGTCATTATTTTGTGACAGGCGACACGGATAATGCTGGTGTGGTACGTATCCGTAATAGCCAATATCGCAATGATGAAGGCCCACTAGATCCTGAGTGCGACTGCTACACTTGCCAAAACTTTAGCCGCGCATACCTCTATCACCTAAATAAGTGTAAAGAGATGCTTGGCGCGCAGCTGGCGACCATTCATAACTTACGCTATTACCAACGTTTGATGCAAGGCATCAGAGACGCCCTCGAACAAGATCAATTTGATGGATTTGTTAGCGAATTCTACAGCAAGCGTGGTCAAACGGTCCCTGAGTTAAACTTGCGCTGATTCAACTATGGTTCAAGCATTGTTTCTTAAGATGCAAACACAAAAATGCCAGTCAGTTTTTCTGACTGGCATTTTTTATTCATACATTTAATCAGGGTTAGTGA